>NZ_FR886752.1:0-2580 GCF_000436615.1 Blautia sp. CAG:237 | reverse complement strand
GTCAACGATCTTATCGTTGACGCCTTTGTCTGTCTCAGTTCATTTACTGATTAGACTTTATCATTTAGTTGGGGATTCGTATTGTAAAAAATGATACATGTGGGATAGGGGTGATTTCTAGGTTTCCGGATGAGCAACATAATCTTTCATTTCCTCCATTAACAATGTCTGCATTATCTTGTACATATCAACCATTCCCTTCCACTGCAGCCAGATTGCCTTCAGCTTCCTCATAATATCTGTCAGCTATATATTCTTTTATCTTAGTACAGCTTCGCACCAGCCGGGATATGGTTATCAACCATGATCAGATGAAGTTCTTCATCCTCTGAATCCTTAAGGTTGTTTACTGCTGAGAGCAGCATACCGCAGGATTCGATTCCCATCATTTTACGTGGCGGCAGATTTGTGATCGCGATCAGGGTCTTGCCTACCAGTTCTTCCGGTTCATAGTATGCATGGATTCCTGAAAGGATCGTACGGTCTGTGCCGGTTCCGTCGTCCAGTGTGAACTGAAGGAGCTTTTTGCTCTTCGGAACTGCAACACACTCTTTAACCTTCACTGCACGGAAGTCAGATTTGCTGAATGTGTCGAAATCAACATCTTCTTCAAACAGTGGCTCAACCTTTACATTGGAGAAGTTGATCTTCTCGTTTGGTGTGAAGAATCCGTTGCTGTCGTCCGCTGCTACCTCTGCAGTATCGCCTGCTTTGGATGCATTCTTGTCGGAGTCAAGGCTCTTCATCGTCGGGATTAATTGAACGATTCCTTCCACCCTTGTCCACTGAGCTCCGTCAGGCACCGTGCACATCCAAAAACTGATTTTTTTTGCCTTCCACTGAAGTCCATAGAGCCCCAAGTCCACTGTGTCATTCGTGTTGTACAAATTGTTTTGATATATAGATTGTCTCTTCAAGTAACAAGACAATTCTCTACTTATATTATAATCTTTCCCTGGAGATTTGCAACAATTTCCTGCTTTTTCTCCTGTGTCGCTTCCGCATAAATATCCATGGTTGTTGTAATATCTGAGTGACCCATGATACTTTGGATCACCTTCAAATTCGACTCATTCTCACACAGTCTTGTGCAGAATGTGTGCCTCAAATGATGAGCTGAAAAATGAGGAATAATGAGTGGTTCTCTATCCTCTTTCTCTGCTATTTCTATTTCATCTTTGTTATATGCAACTCTTGCCCTTTCAATCGCTCGATTAACTGCATTTGGTAAATATACCGTTCCGGTTGCTGTTACAAAAACGAAATTTGAATATCCATCAATCTCTTCTGAGGAAAAGCCAATGCACTTTTGGATCTCATACTCATCCAGAAAAGCATTGAACACTTCATCGATCATCGGAATGGTTCTCCGTCCCGAAATCGTCTTTGGTGTAGAAATATGCTTGACCGATTTTCTGTTTTCATCAGGTCTGTAAATAAAAGTATGATTCACACTGATAATGCGCTTTTCAAAATCCAGGTCATCCCATCGAAGACCGATGCATTCACCAATTCGCATTCCTGTTCCAAGAAGGACCGTTATAATAGGTATCCATCCTTGATATTCCCGATGGGCTTTTAAGTAATCCATAAAAGCTTTCTGCTGTGGAATCGTAAGCGCATGTCTCGGATTATCTTCCCAGATATGGCTCTTTTTGATTTCTGCCATTAATCCGTCTGTCGGATTTTGTCTGAGCAGTCCATCCCTTACAGCCATCTGGAATGCCGGATGCAACTGTGTATGTATACTATCCAGCGTATTTGCTTTCATTTCTTCATCCAGGATAATACGATAATAGAATTTTTTCACATCAGAATATTTGATCTTACCAATCAGTCTTTTTCCAAATGTTGGTCTGACAAAGTGATTATACATATAGAGATAATTCACTTTTGTTGATGGTTTCAAATCATATTTCTGTTCGATAAACCGATCATACAGTTCATTCAGCGTCATCCTGTCAGCCAGCTGCGGATTCAGTCCATCTTCTTTGTCGCGGATGATTTTTCTTTCTTTTGCTCTGAGTTCAACCAATGTTTTTGCGTAAACAGTTCGTCTATTTTTATCTAAATCTGTATAAGAATAAGAATAGCGACCGTCTTTTCTCTGACTCTCACCGGTTCGCAACACATACCCCCGGCTGTCTTTTCTTGATTTTGCCATCCTCTCACCTCACTAATCGTGAGGAGCATCTTAGCTGTGCTTATCCTGTCGGTATAATAGTTCCAATCCTTTCTTAAGCACCTGCCCTTTTGTAAGATCGTACTTTTCAGCATAAGCTTCCAATTGCTTCTGCTCAGCATTGGAGAAACGGATGGTGAAACGATAATTCATGGGATCATCACTCTTTGGTCTTCCCATCTTTGCCATACTATTTCCTCCTTTCTTACAACACTATTATACTTTATGTCCGACAACAAGTCAACGTGTTTTGCTCCTCATGTATTACATTTTATTTTTTTATAATTCGTCTCTGAAATTTTCAAGATATTCATCCACAATCTCTGTATTGACCAGAACAACTCTCTTCACATGATAGACTGCTTTCGCATCTTTCGCTAATTCCTGAAATGTATGCA
>NZ_FR886751.1:25285-25786 GCF_000436615.1 Blautia sp. CAG:237 | reverse complement strand
ACATATCCACATACATTACATACCCATTTTGCCATAATCTTGATCTCCTTTTCTGATTAAGTTTGTTTTATTTAATAATAGTAATCGTTATTGTTTTCTTGCTGTGACTATACTGTACCATAATGGTATAGATTTGTCAACAAGGAAAATATATTTTTTTCAGACGGATTTTCTGATACAATAGAAAAGCGAAAAAAATAAGAAAGTCTTAATATTTTACCCCATAGATATTAATTCTTAAGCAGTATAGTAAAAACATGAAAACACAGGAGGCAAGGGAAATGGCAGAGATACTGGTATGTGATGACGACAAAGACATCGTGGAGGCAATAGAAATCTATCTGGCACAGGAGGGGCATCACATTCTCAAAGCATACGATGGTGAACAGGCGATCCGGGTTTTGCAGAATAATCCGGTGGATCTTCTGATCATCGACGTGATGATGCCGAAGCTGGACGGAATCCGGGCAACATTGAAGATCCGCGAAAAAAACGCTCTTC
>NZ_FR886751.1:19884-25252 GCF_000436615.1 Blautia sp. CAG:237 | reverse complement strand
AAACGCTCTTCCTATCATAATTTTATCTGCAAAATCAGAGGATACAGACAAGATCCTCGGACTGAATGTCGGCGCAGATGATTATGTGACGAAACCTTTTAACCCATTGGAACTGATGGCGAGGGTAAAATCCCAGCTTCGCAGATATACGCAGCTGGGTGCAATGGCAGAAAAGAGAGGAAATGTTTACGAGACGGGCGGACTGATGATCGATGATGACCGTAAGGAAGTTACTGTCGATGGAGAAGCAGTCAAACTGACACCGATCGAGTACAGGATCCTTCTTTTTCTGGTCAAAAATCAGGGAAGAGTTTTTTCCATCAATCAGATCTATGAGAGTATCTGGGAAGAGGAAGCGATCGCGGCAGATAATACGGTAGCGGTTCACATCCGACATATCAGAGAAAAAATTGAGATCAATCCAAAGGAGCCGCACTACCTCAAAGTTGTGTGGGGACTTGGGTATAAAGTGGAAAAGATCTGATTTTCTGAATGGACCTGTGGAAAACTCCTGTGTTTATAGCAGAGTCATTTAGCAGAAAGGAAATGGGGTATAAATGAAGACAAGATGGTACAGAAAAAGCGGTGTAAAAGGGCTTCTGGTGCTGCTGACAATAGTTTTTGTGACGGTAGCCTGCGCGGGAGCCGGGGCATCCGTGCTTATCATGAGCAAAGGCGTTCAGCCATTGGACAGCAAAAATTATGTGGATTCCCAGAGCTTCCAGGATAATATGTACAGCCTTTCACATACGATCATTAATGCGATCAATGAGAGAGAAATCCTGGATCAGGCAGACGACGGAGAACTGGTTGACCTTGCGGAGCTGAATAAGGGAAAGACGCTGACGCACAAAAACACATCCGGACTTGCCTACAAGGCAGGGAATCTGTATGACTGGGCGAAGAAATCATCCTGGGATCGAAGTGCAAATGTTCTGATCTGCCGTCAGCCGGATGGCAGCGACTACTATATGTACTACAATGATTTTGCAGATAAGATTACTACTGGTGAACTGAAATTTGTTTTTGGCAGTGATGAAGACGGATGGACAGAGAATGCAAAGGATATACTGGCCATACTCTCCGGCAAAGAGTATACGTACTATGGTGACGCCAATGATAACATAGGAATCCGTAATGATGGTGTGGAATATGTTACCGACGCGGACGGGAATGTTGTTTACACAGATGTGTATAATTATGAATCCAGTGGAAATAACGATGCCCCACTGAAAGAAGCGTACAAACCGGATGGAGCGGACAGTATCCTTGATGTTGTAAACAACAGTGAAGAATGGAAAGGAAATATCAGCAAGGCATATGAGTATTTATACACGGCTCTGGTTGAATACAGTGATGCTTCTTATGGTGAAAAAGTCCTGAAAACTTATGCAACAGGTGTAACAAATGTTAACTACATGTACGTAGACACAAAATCCGATAAAGTGTACACCAATATAAAAGGCATCACATCAGCAAATTATGCAAAAAAACTGGATGAACTGACTTCCAGTGGTGATCCGCTTATGCTGATCGCTCCGGATCTGCAGGACTGTGCCCTGGGATTTTCCAATATCGCAGACTGGACAGTATCTTACTGGCAGAGCATGATCGAGAATACAGGACTTGGTGAGGAAAATTATCTCTATTTCGTTTCTGTAGATAAAGATTTTCCGGTATTAGACAGGATCAAGCAGGAAAAACTTGTCTATGAGAAGTTTGAACCATGGCTGGTACCGATCATGGTAATTTCTGTAGTGTCACTGGTTCTGGCACTTGCAGGACTTGTGATCCTGACGATCGGGGCCGGACGAAACAATGAAGATGAGAAAGTGCATCTGAATTTCCTGGACAGATGGTATACCGAGATTGTGGCAGGGATGATATTTATGATCTGGCTGCTGGGCACTTCGGTGATCGTCCAGACAATGGATTTTGAAGACATACGAATGGTCTGGAAAGTGACGGGATTCAGCATCCTGGGAATCTGGTGTGGCGGATGGTTCCTGACCGGCTGGCTGAGTCTGGTTCGCAGGATCAAGGAAAGATCTCTCTGGAGAGACAGCCTGCTCCGACACGTTCTGATATTGGTAAGAAAGTGTTTTTCTAAATGTAGTGATCTGGTTGTCTTTCTCGGTGGCAATATGATCAGCAGGGTCAAAATAATTTTGTTATTTGGCATCTTTGTATTTTTGCAGTTTATGTTTTCTGTAATGACGGTTAATGGTGGTTCAGCATTTGCTTTTCTTCTGCTGATTGTAATGGACTGTGCAGTTCTTTATTATCTTGTAAAAAAAGCCTGGGGAAGAGAGCAGATCATCGCTGGTCTGAAGAAGATCACTGACGGAGAACTCCAATACAAGATTCCAACAGAAAAACTTTCCGGTGAACAGGAACAGGTGGCAGATTATATCAACCATATTGGAGAGGGACTGGATGCAGCTGTAGAAAACAGCCTCAAGAACGAGCGCATGAAAACAGAGCTGATCACGAATGTCTCCCATGATATCAAGACACCGCTTACTTCGATCATCAATTATGTGGATCTTCTCAAGCGCGAGAATCCGGAAGACCCCAAGATCAGAGGTTATCTGGAAGTTTTGGAAAACAAGGCACAGCGGCTCAAAGTATTGACTGAAGATGTCGTAGAAGCCTCCAAAGCAAGCACCGGAAATATCACACTGGAAATGACGGACCTGAATTTCGTTGAACTGGTACATCAGGTGATTGGAGAATTTGAAGAGAAATTCGAAGAAAGAAATCTGACGATGGTAGTTCATTTCGATGAGGAAGAAGCAATCATCTGTGCAGATGGCCGCAGACTCTGGCGAGTCCTCGAGAATGTTTTTGGAAACGCATCAAAATATGCGATGGAAAACACAAGAGTTTACGTCGATGTAAAAGTTGACCGGCCAAACGTGCAGCTTTCCCTCAAAAACATCTCCGCACAGCCTTTGAACATCTCCGCAGACGAACTCACCGAACGTTTCATCCGCGGCGACGTCTCCCGAAACACCGAAGGCAGCGGACTTGGCCTGTCAATCGCCAAAGACCTCGTCCGGCTCCAGGGTGGAGAATTTAAGTTGTATCTTGATGGGGATCTGTTTAAGGTGACGATTGAATTTAAAATGAAATAATAACAAAAGACCTTGTTCTGAATGATATCAGAAGGAGGTCTTTTTTGCTGAATCCTAAACCTGTATCCGATCCGCAACCTCATTTCCAACTGCCAGGCGGCGGTTATTGCTTCCGATGATCAGCCAGTCGCGACATTTCTGGATGACCTGGATGGTGCTGCCTTCTTTGATATCCATATTTCGCATAGTTTCAAGAATTTCCGGAACGCCGAACATCCATTTAATAGTACAGGTATCGCCTGCATTTGTCTGTGATAAAGCCTGCATAAAAATACCTCCTTTGAGGAAAAATAGAAATAGTTAGTGTCAGATAATTTGCTTTTTATTTATTGAATTTATTGTACAACTAAGAATATATGTTCGTCAATTGGAACATTAGGTAGTCCCTGCTCATATTGGATAGGAGATGCTGACAGAAGACAGTGTGTGCTAAATATGCAGGATTATGCATAGTTATAACACCGAAATTCGCGGTTTACAAACATAGGTAAATATGCTACTATTTTTAAAGGAGCGGAAACATGAATTTCCGCAAAATATAAGCAAACTCAACGAACAAGAGAGTACATTTGCTGACCACATTACAGAGAATTCCCCGGAGGAAATTTCAGATTTCCGTGGCTGAGAGGGAAGTGCAGGTGCAGATGGAAGATGGCTTGGGAGAGGTGCAGTCGAGATGAGTATTGATGCCAATGGGAGGGTTCCTGGCATACAGAAAGTAATTTCTTAAAGGAAATAAAATTCGGTGCTATTCAGACTGCAACAGGACCGCCTGTTATAGCGGAAGGGTATCAGGACAATGGCAGTCCGATCATTACAGCAGTGGTCGGATTATCCGCATGGAATCGTACCCAACAAGGTTTCTGACCGCGAGGCAGGAACGAACAGAAGTGGTAACACGGGCAGGACTCGTCTTCTCTATGAGAAGGGGTCTTTTTTTATTATAATCCAGGAGGAACAATAAAATGGACAAGCAGAAGTATTATATTACAACCGCGATCGCCTATACATCCGGTAAACCGCATATCGGCAACACCTATGAGATCGTACTGGCAGACGCGATCGCACGTTACAAGAGGCAGGAAGGATACGATGTATTTTTCCAGACAGGAACTGACGAGCATGGTCAGAAGATCGAGCTCAAAGCAGAAGAAGCAGGAATCACACCAAAGGAATTCGTAGACAATGTATCCGGTGAGATCAAGAGAATCTGGGATCTGATGAACACATCCTATGACAAATTCATCCGTACCACAGACGCTGACCACGAGAAACAGGTTCAGAAGATCTTCAAGAAAATGTATGCAAAAGGAGACATCTACAAGGGACATTACGAAGGAATGTACTGTACACCTTGCGAATCCTTCTTCACAGAATCACAGCTCGTAGACGGCAAATGCCCGGACTGCGGACGCCCATGCGTTCCGGCAAAAGAAGAAGCATACTTCTTCAAAATGAGTAAATATGCAGACCGTCTGATCGACTACATCAACACACATCCGGATTTCATTCAGCCGGAATCACGTAAAAACGAGATGATGAACAACTTCCTTCTTCCGGGACTTCAGGATCTCTGCGTATCCAGAACATCCTTCAAATGGGGAATCCCGGTAGACTTCGATCCGAAGCACGTTGTTTATGTATGGCTGGATGCCCTGACAAACTATATCACAGGAATCGGTTATGACTGCGACGGCGAAAGCTCTGAACAGTTCAACAAACTGTGGCCGGCAGACCTTCATCTGATCGGTAAAGACATCATCCGTTTCCATACTATTTACTGGCCGATCTTCCTGATGTCACTTGACCTGCCGCTTCCGAAACAGGTATTCGGACATCCGTGGCTGCTCCAGGGCGATGGCAAGATGAGTAAATCCAAAGGAAACGTAATCTATGCAGATGAACTCGTAGATTTCTTCGGCGTAGATGCTGTCCGTTATTTCGTACTTCACGAAATGCCATTCGAGAACGATGGTGTCATCACATGGGAACTGATGGTAGAGAGACTGAACTCCGAGCTTGCAAATACTCTCGGAAACCTTGTAAACCGTACCATCTCCATGTCCAACAAATACTTCGGCGGCGTAGTAGAAAACAAAGGTGTTGCTGAACCGGTTGACGAAGACCTCAAAGCATTTGCACTGGCTGTTCCGGGCAAGGTTGCTGAGAAGATGGACAAACTGCGTGTTGCAGATGCAATGACAGAGGTATTCACTCTGTTCAAACGTCTG
>NZ_FR886751.1:0-19860 GCF_000436615.1 Blautia sp. CAG:237 | reverse complement strand
TCAAACGTCTGAACAAATACATCGACGAGACTATGCCATGGGCTCTTGCAAAAGATGAAGCAAAGAAAGATCGTCTTGCAACCGTTCTCTACAACCTGGTTGAAGGAATCACCATGGGAGCAACTCTTCTGGAACCCTTCATGCCGGAGACAACAGAGCGCATCCTTGCGCAGTTAAATGCAGAAAAACGTACTCTTGAAGACTTGAAGACATTCGGACTCTATCCGTCAGGAAACAAAGTAACCGAAAAACCGGAGATCCTGTTTGCACGTCTTGACCTCAAAGAAGTACTTGCAAAAGTAGAAGAACTTCATCCGAAGAAAGAAGAGTCGGTTGAGGAGAAAAAAGAAGAAAATGTGATCGACATCGAAGCAAAACCAGAGATCACATTTGACGATTTTGGAAAACTTCAGTTCCAGGTTGGTGAGATCATCGCCTGCGAAGAAGTAAAGAAATCCCGTAAACTTCTCTGCTCTCAGGTTAAGATCGGAAGCCAGGTACGCCAGATCGTATCCGGAATCAAATCTCACTACAGCGCAGAAGAAATGGTAGGAAAGAAAGTTATGGTCGTTACCAACCTGAAACCTGCCAAACTTGCAGGAATCTTAAGCGAAGGTATGATCCTCTGTGCAGAAGATGCAGACGGAAACCTGTCCCTGATGGTACCGGAGAAAGAAATGCCGGCAGGAGCAGAAATCTGCTAAAGACTGTTAAGCTATAAAAAATTTATTCAGGAAGTTCAGGACAGAGGGCAGAAATTCTGCCGAAACTGTTTATGATGAACTTCCTGAATTTATATTTAAAAGGAGACAGGACTTTTTATGGAAAAGGGTTTTACACATTTTGACCAGAATGGAAATGCGGTGATGGTTGACGTTTCCGGGAAACAGGTCACATACAGGACTGCCCTGGCGACAGGATATATTTCCGTGGGACCGGAGATCATGGAAGCAGTAACAGCAGGAAATGTCAAAAAAGGAGATGTCCTCGGCGTAGCCAGAGTTGCAGGGATCATGGGAGTCAAAAAAACTTCCGAGCTGATTCCAATGTGTCATCCGCTGCCGATACAGAAATGTTCCATTGATTACGAACTGGATCAGCAAAAAAATCGGATCCACGTTTTCTGTACTGTAAAGACAGAGGGTAAAACCGGCGTGGAAATGGAAGCACTGACAGGTGTCCAGGTGACACTTCTGACCATTTATGACATGTGCAAGGCAATCGACAAGCACATGGTCATGTCAGAGATCCATCTGATCGAAAAAACAGGCGGAAAAAGCGGAGATTTCCGTTTTGAGAACAGATAAAAGAAAATGGAGGAAATATGAAACGAGTAGCGATCATCACATCAAGTGATACAGGATATCGTGGCGAAAGAGAAGACTTAAGCGGACCTGCGATCAAAGAAATCGTAGAACGCGAGGGATATGAAGTTGTATCCATGGACATCCTTCCGGATGATCAGGTTATGCTTGCCGGCAAAATGCAGGAAATTGCAGACAAAGAGATGGCAGAACTGATCCTGACAACAGGCGGAACAGGATTTTCAGAGAGGGATGTTACACCGGAGGCAACCGAAGAAGTTATTGAGCGCAGAGTACCGGGAATCCCGGAGGCAATGCGTGCATACAGCATGACGATCACAAAAAGAGCAATGCTGAGCCGTGCAACTGCCGGAATCCGCGGAAAGACACTGATCATCAATCTTCCGGGAAGTCCGAAAGCGGTTAAGGAAAGTCTGGAATACATCATCGATGCACTGGGACATGGAATCGAGATCCTGACAGGAGAAGCAGGAAACTGTGCACGCAAATAAAAAGGGGTAAATAGAAACAGGAGGTTTTTTTATTATGGGTAGAGTAATCGCAGTATGTATCAGCAAGGAAAAAGGAACACAGAAGTATCGTATACCGGAAGGTGAATTCATAGAAGAATGGGGAATCAAGGATGACGCACATGCGGGCAAATGGCACCGTCAGGTCAGTCTTCTTTCCTATGACAAGATCCAGGAATTCCGCGCGAAAGGTGCCGAGATCGAAGATGGAGCTTTTGGAGAAAACCTGGTAGTCGAAGGCTTTGACTTTGCCAAACTTCCGGTGGGAACGAAATTTCGATGCAACGATGTAGTTCTTGAGATGACGCAGATCGGCAAGAAATGCCATCACGGCTGCGCGATCTTCCAGAAGATGGGCGACTGCATCATGCCGAGAGAGGGCGTTTTTACGAGAGTTCTTCATGGAGGCGTGATCCATGAAGGAGATGAATTGGTGATAATCGAGGAGAATGAATAATTGGAAACACATATGATTTTTGAAACACATGCTCATTATGATGACGAAGCTTTTGAGGCAGACAGGGAGGAACTTCTGGATTCCATGCAGGAAAACGGAATTGACAGAATCGTCAATGCCTGTGCTTCGCTTGAAAGTCTGAAGGACACAGAAGCTCTTATGGAAAAATATCCGTTTGTTTATGGTGCATTTGGAATCCATCCGGATGATGCGGATAAGATGACAGAGGAGACTCTTGAGGAGATCCGGAAGCTTTGTAAACTGCCGAAAGCAGTAGCGGTCGGTGAGATCGGGCTGGATTATTACTGGCACAAGGAAGAACATGAGCATGAGATTCAGAAAAAGATGTTCCGTGCACAGATGGAGATCGCAAGGGAGGCACAGATGCCGTTTATGATCCACAGCAGGGAAGCTGCGAAGGACACTCTGGACATAGTGAAGGATTGCATGAAGGGTGGAATGTACGGCGGTATCATTCATTGTTTTTCTTATGCGAAGGAGATGGCGCGGGAGTATCTGGATATGGGACTTTATCTGGGAATTGGCGGTGTGGTCACGTTTAAGAATGCGAAGAAACTTAAGGAAGTTGTGGAGTATGCACCGCTTGATCAGATCGTTTTGGAAACGGACAGTCCGTATCTGAGCCCGGAACCGAATCGCGGAAAGCGGAATGATTCCAGGAATCTGGTGTATGTGGCGAGAGAGATCGCACGGATCAAAGGTGTGACAGAAGATGAGGTTATTGCGGTGACGGAAGGGAATGCGGAGAGGCTGTTGTTGCGATAAGGTCCAATGCCGTACTATAGTTGACTGAGTTATCCAACTATAGTACGGCATTTACGTTATCGCATGTTGGAGGTGAGAAAAAACAAAGAATATGGGACGGAGGAGCTGCGCTGTCCTGTCTTTGGATAAATAAGTCTTTAGTAGTCTTCGTCGTAGTAGCTGTCGTCGTATGAATCATCGTATGAATCATCATAGGACGAGTCATCGTATGACGAATCCTCAGAATCCTCGGAGGAGTCCCCGGAACTGTCGCTGTCGTCGGAATTTCCCTGCTGTGCAAGGTATTCGTCGGCACTGGTGGACCAGATGTCGTCTACGATGTCTCCGTCTGAGTTGATCATGTTGAGTTCATAATCGAAGGATACATCGAGAAGGTCTGTTCTGGTGGATGGTTCTACATTCATGGACATGATCTCTTTGAATTTGGCCTGGAGATTTGCCAGGGTGAATTCGTCTCCGATGATGTCTTTCACACCGTGCTGAGAAGCGAGTTCTTCGGTGTAGTCTTCGAGCATATATGGATTAAACACGCCTTCATCTTTGTTATAATGCATGACCATTGGTTTGACAGTCGGATCGAGGATATCGATCGTTGTTTCACCGTTCTTGACAGTTTTCTGGATGGTGAAGCTTGCCATTCCTTCCAGAAGCCCGGTAAGGGTCTGCTGAGTGGAAACGAAGTTTCCAAGGGAGTAGAAGATCAGCATATTGTGTCCCTGATCGTCAGACATCCGTCCATAAGGCTGCAGGATATGTGGATGACCGCCGACTACGACATCAACACCCTGCTGCATCAGGAAGGTGGCCCATTCTTTCTCATATTCCGTAGGCATCGGTTCTTCTTCCTTGCCCCAGTGAGCGACAAAGATCAGCACGTCGCTGGAGGCTTTGGCTTTCTGGATCATGGTGGAGACTTTATTCTTGTCGAAGAGATCAATCATGTATTCATTTCCTTCGCCGACCCCGCCGTTGTTGGTTCCGTATGTATAATCCAGAAAAGAAATCGTAATCCCGTTTACTTCCAGTGTCTTGACTGTATCAGCATCTTCCTGTGTCGGGTGGATTCCAAGGACAGGAACATCCGGATATTTGCTGCTCCAGAAATTAAAGGTTTCCTGAAGAAAATCAATTCCATAATCATCGATATGGTTTGTTGCGGATTCTACGACATCGAATCCTGCATTCATCAGTGCATCACCGACTTCCGTAGGAGTTGCAAAAGACGGGTAAGAGCTGACAGCATCATGTTCTGTAGTAAAAACAGTCTCCTGGTCGACCATTGCCACATCAGCAGCCTGGATCTCATCACGTACTTTGTCATAAATCTGATCATAATTCCAGGTTCCGGAATCATTTTCGCCGGATTCGATCAGACTTCCGTGATAAAGATTGTCGCCGACAGCAATCACACTTGCTGTGGAAACTTCCGGTTCTTCAGCAGCTTTCTTTGCCGCTTCTGCTTCCTTCTGGGCGACTTTGGCAGCTTCTTCTTTGGGTTTCTCGATAAGGTTGTAGTCAAGCTGACGTAACCCTGCAACGAGAAGCAGCAGTAAAATAACGGAGCAGATCAGACCAATACGGGAATTCATCTGTTCCCTGAGATTCAGTGGTATATTCTTATTTTTTTTCATAAATTTATTTCCTTTCATTTCCCCATTATAGCAAATTAAACTCAGCAAAAAAAGATGTTGTTAAAAAAATTGCTTTGTGTTTCAAATTACTTTACGCTATAATAAAGAAACAGACAGGGAAGGGGTATGCTGATGAATTCATACGAAACTGTAAATGATGTTCTGGTAAAACTGTTCAACGAGATCATGGATGTGGAAGAGCGTGCGCTGCTCACCTCAGAATATAAGGATATTTCCGTAAACGACATGCATGTGATCGAAGCGATCGGAATCCGGGAACCGAAGAATATGTCCACGGTGGCACGTGCGGTATCTGTGACGGTGGGAACTTTGACGATCGCGATCAATCACCTGGTCAAGAAGGGATATGTAGAGCGTAGCCGAAGCGAGGAGGACCGCAGGGTTGTACTGGTATCTCTTTCTGAAAAGGGGGAGAAAGCATATTTCCATCATCGGATGTTCCACGAGAAGATGGTCATGGAAGTGCTTGATGGCATGGACAAAGAAGAGACAGAGGTGCTGACAAGGGCATTGACGAAACTCCAGAAGTTTTTCCGGACTTATGGAAATGACAAATAAAAGAAATACAGAAAGCAGACATATCATCAGAACGATGGACATGCCTGCTTTTTTTATGCACAGCGAGGAGGTAGCATTATGAAGAACTGTCGGCAGCAGGCTGCATATATTTTGCAAGAACAGGAAACTGCACCGGGCCGATCTCCAGGACCTGGCGGTGGAATTCTCTGAGGTCAAAAGAATCTCCAAGTTTTTTCTGCTGAGAGGTCTTAAGGTCGAGAAAATTCAGATAGCCGAGATAGTATTTGAGATAGTTTCCGGGAGTTTCCACGATATACTGGTAAATCTCTGCGATTACTTTTTCATCCTGGATACCGAAAGCATTCAGGAACTTTGCGGCGGCAGCCTGATTCCAGCCCTGATAGTGGATACCGGTATCAAGCAGAGAATAAATACAGAGGTTGATACTGCGGTTTTTCCACATCAGGGTGGTGATATCAGCAGCAGCCTTGTCGGAGAGAAGGGAAGCGGCATACTGATATCCGTAGGATTCGACATAAGTCGCCCAGCCTTCAACATAGCCGCCCGAGGTGATCAGATATCGGATGTCGTCCGGCTGTGTCTTTCCGAAAAAAACAGTCTGGTACAGATGCCCCGGAAATCCTTCGTGGGATAGCGTTGTAAAAAGCTCCAGATTGGACCGGCTACCTGCACGGTTGATGTAGATCACATTCGGCCTGCCCGTATCCAGTGGCGGTGTGAGATAAAATGCAGGACTCAGAAAATCCTCCATGGATTCGTGAACATAGCGGATCTCATAATCGGTGGTATCGAGAGCAGGAAAATCCTTCTGCATCTGCTGGTTCAGATACTGAAGGGCAGACGCCGGTTCAAAATCTTTTATTTCTGCACCATTCGTGAGTTTTCGAAGGAGTGATGGCTGCTCTTTGAGCATCTGCTGGACCGTGTGCATATCTCCTGCAAGCTGAGAAGTAAGTCGCTGCTGGATCTTTTCGACGGAGAGATAAGAACCAGTCTGAGACTGCAGAAGATAACGGTAATATTCCTTCCCTCCTTTGAAATGACTGAGCCCACGGCTGGAAGTTCCGGTATTTTTTAATTCATTCAGCCCTGTCATCAGTTCCTGATAAGCAGGAATCACACTGGTGAGCAGGATCTCTTTGTGGCGTTCATTCAGCTTTGCCTGTTCTTTTTCAGAAAAACGGCCGTAATCTTTGAGTTTCCGGGCAAAAACATCCAGCATATAGTTGTTCTGTGGATCTTTGATAAAGGTACTGCACTGTTCCAGAATGCGGTTTAAAGTTGCATTGCTCATGAAATATCCTGCATCAGATCTGCGGCGTTCATAGGCGAGAATACTCTGAAAATATGGCTTTACCGAGGTGAGAAGGTTCAGATAGTCCGCAATATCCTGATCGTCATAAAAGGCATATTCTGCCAGCAGAACAGGAAGCTGTGCCTGGATGCCAAGACTTGGGCTTAACGGTTCGTCGAGAAGCGTATAATCTCTGGCAGAAAGCTGTGTCTGATAGTAAAGGAGCAGCATATCCCGCGTGATCTGATTTTGACGGGTCAGACCGGAAGGAGTGAAATCTTTCAGCTTCCGGAGATACTGCTCATATTTCTGATATGTAGCACTGGTGTCATCGGAGATCGTTCCGAGGGTGGGAGAAGGTCTGGAAATATGTTTTTTTTCGGGATAAGCAAGGGAATAATGGAGTGTCAGCATGCTTCCGGATATTTCTTCCTGAAAGATTTTTCGGGTGAGGGAGCGGAAAGCTTTGTCCTTAGATATTACACTTCCGGACAGCCATCCCATAAAAAGCCCGATAACCAGTGTGAGAGACAAAAGAAGTGCGATAACGATCGGAGAACGGGGTCTGCGAAGAGAAGGTTTCATAGATTCCTCTCAAAAGAAAGGTTTTTACTATCTTATTGGAAAAAACGGGATTGTATGCTAAACTTGGTTTCAGGAGTTAAGAAAGCGAGGTTGATCTAATGGAAGAAATATATGATCTGGCGATTCTGGGTGCAGGACCAGCAGGAATCTGCGCAGCGATCTATGCGACAAGAGGCAAGCTGAATACTCTGTGGCTTGAGAAGAAATTTGTGCAGGGCGGACAGATCGTGGATACTTATGAGGTGGACAACTATCCAGGACTTCCGGGAATCACAGGTCTGGATCTCGGAGAAACCATGGTAAATCACGCGGAGAAACTGGGAATCAAGCCAAAGAGAGAGCCGGTACTTTCCATCGAAGAGGAAAACGGGCTTAAAGTGATCCGCACAAAGAAGAACAGATATATGGCGAAAGCGGTGATCCTTGCATGTGGTGCGGCACACCGCCAGCTTGGGATTCCGGGGGAAGAAGAACTCAGTGGAATGGGCGTGTCCTACTGCGCGACCTGTGATGGAGCTTTTTTCCAGGATGGAACAGTTGCTGTAGTCGGAGGAGGAAATGTGGCAGTAGAGGATGCGATCCTTCTTTCCAGAACATGTAAGAAAGTTTATCTTGTTCACAGAAGGGATGAACTTCGCGCCGACAAGGTGCTTCAGGACAAGCTGTTTAAGTGTGCAAATGTGGAAATGGTCTGGGATAGCGTACCGACGGTTATCGAGGGAACTGACAAGGTAGAAGATATCAAAGTCCACAATGTCAAAACAGATGAGGGAAAAACGATCGCAGTTGATGGAGTTTTTATCGCTGTTGGAATTCTTCCGAATACAGAGAAATTCAAAGGGCTGGTTGATCTGGATGAGAGCGGTTATATCATCGCAGGAGAGGACGGTGTGACAAGTACACCGGGAATCTTTGCAGCAGGTGATATCCGTACCAAAAATCTTCGCCAGGTTGTGACAGCAGTGGCTGACGGGGCAAATGCAGTCGCCTCCGTGCAACGCTACCTGATAGAAAAATAAGCAGAAAATATGTAAAAAAGGCAGTTCTAGTGGATGGCTGGAGCTGCTTTTTTATTGCATGTCAAGACGTAAAATTTGCCTCGCTGCTACGGTAAATTGACAGGTGCGGGCGATTGTGATACCATAGGGCAGTATTTTGGCAAAAAATGGCAGTTTTTTATAAAGGAGAATTTGATGAAAAAAAGAATAACAGTGATGTTATTATGTGCATGCATGAGCGTTTCTGCATATACCGGTGTTCAGGCAGCGGACTTGAGTTCAGGAAGCTCAGACAGCGATGTTCAGATTGAAATGGAAGAAGTTGATGACAGTGAAGATGAGGCAGATTTCACAGATGCCGAGGACGGACTGTTCAGCGACGGAAGTGATGATACTCAGACTGGCGATATCAGCGCGATCGCAAACCAGATCGTAGCGCAGGCGCAGAGCCAGGCACAGGATTACCAGGAAAAGAAACAGGCATCCCGGAAAGTGATCGATGCCCGTGAAGTAGAGCGCAGAGCGCAGGAGATCAAGGAAGAGACCACAAGGATCCGCGAGGAAGCCCAGGAGGCAGCCAGAAAAAAAGCAGAGGAAGAAGCTCGCAAGGCAGAGCAGGCGCGTGTGGAACACAGAGAAAATATTGCACAGTTCGCCGTTCAGTTTGTAGGAAATCCATACGTCTACGGTGGTACAAGTCTGACAAACGGTGCTGACTGCTCCGGATTTGTAATGTCAGTCTTTAAAGAGTTTGGATATGACCTTCCACGAGTGGCAGCAGCTCAGTATGAAGCATCCCAGAAAAAAGATATCAGCCAGATGGAGACAGGCGACCTGGTATTCTACGGAGCAGGTGGGATCAACCACGTTGCTCTCTATATCGGCGATGGTAAAGTTGTCCACGCGCTGAACTCCAATAAAGGAATCGTGATCACAGATTACAATTACGATACACCGGTTGGAGTCGGAACCTACGTGAAATAAAATATACGAAAAACTATCAAAGATAAGGCCCCGGAACGCAAGATTCTGCGGGCTTTTTTGGTATAAAAAAAGCTGAGCCAGGGGAAAATATCTGCATGTATATTTTTATAACAAAAAACTGTGTGACAGTAATTTTGTCGAAGAAAATCGGACAAAATCGACCATCTGGCAAATTGCACAAAACTTGTCGGAAAATGTGGATAATGTCGATTTAGGTGCAAAAGTTATCCACATTTCAGAATGGTTGATTTTACTGGAAAATTGAGTTATACACAAAGTTATCCACATTATCCACAAAAATTGGATGTGGAATACCAGATTTACATAAAATGAAAAGAAACAAATGTTTTGGTCAATAATAATGAAAATAAAAAAATGACGAAAAAGATAATAAATCCTATTGACATTTTCATAGTGCAAATATTAAAAAGTTTTTCAGCCAAAAGGATTATTTTAAGGTTTCAAACAATAATTATCTGATAATTTTGCAAATAAATACAGCCCACCCGCATATTTGCGGTGTGGGCTGTATCCTATCTCCCGGAGGAGTTCTGTTTCATTCGTTTGATAACCTTCAACCTCGTAAATTCTTCACGTTCCTTTTCCTCAAGTGCATTCTGGATATCCTTAGTAAGTGCCTCATACTTAGGAATCGTGATGTTCTTGAGTGCATTGGCACGTTTCTGTGTCTTCTTGATATTGGCAGCCAGACGGATCGCGGCGTTTTCGATGCCGGATAACTGGATGGAAAGCTCTTTTACCTTTTCAAAAGCGGCCTTGGCTTCATCCAGTGACATTCTGGTGCTGTAATAAGCGTAGGTTGGTGTATTTGTCGTCTGCTTGTCATATTCCACAAGCGGGATCTCTGTACCCATAACGCTTCTGGTCTTGATGCGGATGGAGTTTTCCACAGGAACTGTGTACGAAACCTGTTCGACGAAGGCAATACCGAGTTCCATGTTGGCTTTCTGGAGTGCTGCATAGGCGGCACGGAAAGTTTCATCGATCTGGGACTGGATGTCCTTTGCCTGGTCGATCAGCTCCATCATTTCACGGATCAGAATGTTACGCTTCTTGTCCATCAGCTCAAATCCCTGGCGGGAGAGAGCGAGAGAGTTTTTTGCAAGGATGAGGTTTCCCTTGGTGGGGAAGGTATTAGGATCCATAAAATGTCACCTCCCCTCAGCGAACAGTTTCTTTGTAATACTTGTTCAGGATCTTGGTGTCGATACGGTCAAGTTCGTCCTTCGGAAGCAGTCCGAGAAGTTCCCAGCCTTTGTCCAGGGTTTCGGTGATGCTTCGGTTTTCGGTTTCAGACTGACCGACAAACTCTGCCTCAAAAGCTTTTCCAAATACCAGATAACGCTTATCCAGAGGAGAAAGCTCATCTTCACCGATAACAGAGGCAAGTGCTCTGGCATCTCCAACCTTTGCGTAGCAGGAGAAAAGCTGGTTTGCAACGTCCTGATGATCCTCTCTTGTAAAGCCCTCACCGATACCGTCCTTCATCAGACGGGAGAGGGAAGGAAGTACATTGATCGGCGGATAGATTGCCTGACCGTGAAGCTGGCGGTCCAGAACGATCTGTCCCTCGGTGATATAACCGGTAAGGTCAGGAATAGGATGAGTGATATCGTCGTTCGGCATGGTCAGGATCGGGATCTGTGTGACAGAACCTTTGCCGCCCTGCACGATACCTGCACGCTCATAAAGAGTAGCAAGTTCACTGTAAAGATAGCCCGGATAACCTTTACGGGAAGGAATCTCACCCTTGGAGGAAGAAACCTCACGCATTGCCTCGCAGAAAGAAGTGATATCTGTCAGGATAACAAGGATGTGCATGCCTTTTTCAAAAGCAAGATATTCTGCGGCGGTCAGTGCGATCTTCGGAGTCAGAAGTCGTTCTACGACCGGATCATTGGCAAGGTTCAGAAACATAACTACGTGGTCAGATGCGCCGCTCTCTTCGAAAGTACGGCGGAAAAATTCAGCGACATCGTATTTAACACCCATTGCAGCAAACACGATTGCAAAGTCCTCATCGGAGTCATCACCCAGAGAAGCCTGCTGTACGATCTGTGCGGCAAGCTTGTCATGCGGGAGACCGTTTCCGGAAAAGATCGGAAGTTTCTGTCCACGGATCAGGGTGGTCAAACCATCGATCGCGGAGATTCCGGTGTTGATATAGTTTCGCGGATATTCACGTTTTACAGGGTTCAGAGGAAGTCCGTTGATATTAAGGCTTACCTCCGGAGTGATCTCGCCCAGACCGTCGATCGGCTGTCCGATACCATTGAAGGTACGTCCGAGGATCTCCTCGGAAAGACCGATCTCCATCGGATGCCCTGTAAGGCGTGTGTGTGTATTGCTCAAGGACATGTTGTCTGTTCCCTCAAAAACCTGGATAACAGCTTTGTCCTCATAGATTTCTACGATACGACCGATCTTCTGTGTTCCGTCATCCATGTGAAATTCTACGATCTCTTCATAGGATGCGTTTTTTATCCCTTCCAGAACTACCAGAGGGCCGTTTATCTCGCTTAATCCCAGATATTCGATTGCCATAAATAAGTCCCTCCTGTCAGCCGTTTTTCTCTAATACTTTGTTGTAGAATGTGTCGATGTCCTGTCTGTATTGTTCAAATTTGTCCAGCTCATTGTTCGGGACATCGTATTTGATCGAAATGATACGTTCAAAAATATTGTCCTCTTTTAATACGGAAACAGGCATACCTCTGTTGATGAGTGCCTTGGATTTCTCATACAGATAAAGGATCGTTTCCATCATCTGGAACTGTTTTTCCATTGGAACGCAGGTATCTTCCTGATGGAAAGCGTTCTGCTGGAGGAATCCCAGACGGATGACTCTTGCAATCTCAAGTGTCAGTTTCTGGTCATCCGGGAGGACGTCACTACCGATCAGTTTGACGATCTCCATAAGAGAACTTTCCTGGTTGAGAATCGCCATGAGCTGGTTGCGGTCTGCGACAAATTTCGGGGAAACGTGAGTCCTGTAC
The DNA here is from genome assembly GCF_000436615.1 of Blautia sp. CAG:237. Lineage (NCBI taxonomy): Bacteria > Bacillati > Bacillota > Clostridia > Lachnospirales > Lachnospiraceae > Blautia > Blautia sp. CAG:237. Next base: position 7,713 of record NZ_FR886751.1, on the reverse strand, counting down.
CACGGAGTCAGGTCTTCCAGATATTCACTGTAACTGGTCAGCCAGTGGATTGCCGGGAAATGTCTCGCGTAGGCAAGAGATTTGTCAAGTCCCCAGAAACAGCGGACGAAACGTTTGGTGTTCTGTGTGACCGGTTCGGAGAAATCACCGCCCTGTGGAGAAACAGCACCGATAATAGAAACAGAACCTTCTGTTTCGTTGAGATTCTGCATCATGCCGGCTCTCTCATAAAAGGCGGAAAGCTTGGAAGCAAGATAAGCAGGGAAACCTTCCTCAGCAGGCATTTCTTCCAAACGGCCGGATAACTCTCGAAGAGCTTCTGCCCAACGGGAAGTGGAGTCTGCCATGATCGCTACATCATAACCCATGTCGCGGTAATATTCAGCCAGGGTGACACCAGTGTAGATAGATGCTTCACGGGCTGCTACAGGCATGTTGGAAGTGTTGGCAATCAGAGTGGTACGGTCCATCATCAGGTTTCCGGATTTCGGGTCGATCAGTTTGCTGAAGTCTTCGAGAACCTGGGTCATTTCGTTTCCACGCTCTCCGCATCCGATGTAGATGATGATATCCGCATCGGACCATTTAGCGATCTGATGCTGTGTCATAGTCTTTCCTGTACCGAAACCGCCCGGAACAGCAGCAGTGCCGCCCTTTGCGATCGGGAACAGGGTGTCAAGGATTCGCTGACCGGTAATAAGTGGAACGCTTGCCGGGTAGCGGAGCTGTGTCGGCCTTGGGATACGGATCGGCCATTTCTGGGCGAGTGCCAGATCTCTGGTTGTTCCGTTGTCCAGCTGGACAGTTACGATTGGTTCCAGGATCGTGTAATCGCCATCCGGAACAGCTTTGATAACAGTTCCACCCGGGACATCCGGAGGAACCATGGATTTGTGAAGGATAGAAGCAGTTTCCTGTGTTTCTGCAATGATCGAGCCAGGCTGGACGATATCGCCCTCCTTTACGGTCATATGGACGGACCATTTCTTCTGGGTGTCGAGAGAGTCTACGCTGACACCACGGGAGATATATTTGCCGGAAGATTTTGCAATCTCTTCCAGTGGACGCTGGATACCGTCAAAAATATTGTGGATGATACCAGGTCCGAGAAGAACAGAGATGGCATCGCCGGTGCCGGTAACAGTCTCGCCCGGACGGAGACCGGTGGTCTCCTCAAAAACCTGAACGGTGGTCATGCCCTTTTTGAGTCCGATGACTTCGCCTACCAGGTTGTCTTTGCCGACATAGACCATCTCGGAGATCTTGAAGCCGGGATCGCCTTTCAGATAGATGACGGGACCGTTGACACCGTAAATAATACCTGTTTTATTCATGATTCAGTCCTCCGTCAAATTTGAATTCTTTGCGCATTGCTGCCAGATTTGTGGCAAAGGAGTTATCGATCAGGATGTTTTTGCCCGGAATCTCCGCGCGGATCCCTCCGAGAAAATCTTCGGAAGAAACGAGGAGTGTACAGCCTGTCTTTGCACTGAGTGCATCTGCAAGTTCTTTGTCCCCGGCAGAAAGATAGATCTGGATCTCGTCATCTTCTGCGAAATCTTTTGCTTCTTTGATGCGGCGGCAGAGATAATCGCTGTATTCCGGGGTGGAAGTAAACCTGAGGGCTTTGTCTCTGACTTCAGCAAAAAGTGATTCTTTGAGTTCATTCTGTCTGAGAGACCAGTCTCTCTTGAGAGTGATCTGTTCAGCAGAAAGCGCCTTGTTTACTTCTCTTCGTACATGTTCGGCCTCAGCTTTGACTTCAGCTTCGGCAGTCTGTGTTCTGGATTGTTTATGTTCCTCCAGGACCTGCTCAAGATATGCCTTGTGGTCCTGGATGGCTTTGGCGGCATCTTCACGGGCCTCATCCAGGGAGACCTCGTAAAAGTGCTGCAGCTTTTCATCTATTGTCATTACATTTCACCTGCCTATAGTTTCAATCCGATTGCTTCATTTACATATGAAGTGATAAAGTCCGGCTTGCGGCCGGTGCCGTGTCTGTCAGGGATTTCGATGATTAGCGGCGTTTTGTGATGGAGCCGGACTTCATCGATGATCTCAGGAAATTCCCGGCCGAATTTCTCGGTAAGGAGAATGATCCCAATTTCTTTGTCAGAAACTGCATATTCCAGAGATTCCTTCAGTTCACTTCGTTCATGGACAACGACGCCCTCCACACCTGCCAGACGCATTCCGGTGTAGGTATCGACGTTATCGCTGATAAGATACATTTTCATAGAAACCGCCTCTTAGATCAGAGTTTACCAAGGATCATAAAGGAAATGATCAGTCCGTAAAGTGCGATACCTTCTGCCATAGCTACGAAGATAATGGATTTACCAAACAGGGAACCATCTTCGCTCAGGGCACCGAGAGCTGCGCTTGCAGAGCTTGCAACGGCGATACCGGAACCAAGACCGGAGATACCTGTAACGAGAGCTGCACCAAGGTAGCCAAGACCTGTAGCGAGTCCGTCAGCAGAAGAGGAAGCAGCCTGTACGCTTGCTGTTCCTGCGAAACTTACGATGGTTGCTACGAGAAGCACGCCGAAGAAAAGGAAGCAGTTGGCGATCAGAGATTTTTTGTAGCGTTTTTTGCTCTTTTCTCCGAGGAAAAAGCAGCCAAAAGGTACGATAATGCTGAGTGTCAGTGCGATTGCGGTTACGATTTGAATGATCATGTTCATGGTGATATCCTCCTAAAGTCTGTGATTTGATGTAGCTGCCCTGAAATATCAACAGGCAGCCGTGAAGTATGGAACAGCTATATTATTTTGCTGTTTTTCTTCATAAAAGGCTGGAACTCGCGTCCGTTTCCTGCATAGAAACGACTGAAGATCTCATAATATTCCAGACGTAAAACCTGAATACCAACGATCAGTCCCTCCATGGCACATACGAAGATGTTGCCGAGGATAACGACAATCCAGTTGGGACTTCCTCCCTCTGTGGCTCCGGCGAGCATCAGGACAACCTCCATCATGGCGGCGTGGCTGACGGCAAAAGCACCGATACGCAGGAAGGAAAGTGTGTTGGAAAGGTAACTCAGCAGAACTTCAAATAATTCAAAGAAGCTCTGGACAAAGAACATACCTTTCTGTTCCGGAAAGATCTGTGATTTTTTCTCTACCAGGTTGGTGAGAGGCTCTTTGAGGAACATCAGGATCAGCGGAACTGCAAACATTACAGTCAGGACTGCGGCTGCCGGAAGTTTTTTGCCGGAGATGAACAGTCCGACGGTCAGTACGATAGATCCATAAAATACAAGTCCGGCTACGGCATTGCTGTCGAACCAGGTTCTCTCGACATCTTTGTTCCGTATGGAATTGATGATGTTAAATACCATACAGATCAGAATGATAAACATTCCGAAACCGATCGCAATCACGAATACGGCATTCAGACGTCCTACAAGCGGCACATCCATCATGGCATTCATAGGTTTGAGCCACCGTGCCTTGAGAACATCTTCGAATCCAAAGAAGCTTCCGTACATAAAACCGAAGAAAACGGAGAAAACACCGGCACAGCCGATGATGCCTGCGAGATCCATCTTTTTGGTTTTGTAGAGGAACAGTCCGCCGAGGAACAGGACCAGTCCCTGTCCGACATCTCCGAACATGGCTCCGAAGATAAAGGAGTAAGTGATCGCCACAAACCAGGTCGGGTCCATTTCGTTGTAAGCCGGAAGACCGTACATCTTGACATACATTTCAAATGGTTTAAAAAGTTTCGGGTTTCGAAGCTTGGTCGGCGGTTTTTTCTTCGCCGGTGCCTGCTGATCTTCCATGAGACAGAAGATCTTGTCATCATCCTGGATGTCCTTCTGGAATGCGAGGGCATCTTTTTCGGTCATCCAGCCGCAGAGGATGTAGAATGTGTTCGCTTCACCCTGTGTGCAGGCTGCAAGTTTACGGATATCGAAATTTCTTGAGCAGGCTTCCAGGGCTGCCTTGGCAGAAACAATCTTGTCGGCGTAGCTTGTGAGGAAATGCTGATATTCTGCCTTGTTTGCATCTAATCCTGCGTGGATATCGCGGTGGCGTTTGTCGAGTTTCTCGAAAGCCTGTCTGGCGGTACCCTGGTATTCATCCGGAACGAAGATACGTTCAAAATGCATGGAAGAATAAACAGCATGTACCTTATGAGCTTCGTGTTCAGGGACAAAATAAACGCCGTAGACGTACTGGTCATCTTCTCCGCATTTGATGAATAAGGTGTCCAGATTGTCATAAATGTATTTCTCAAATTTCTGCAGATATTGTTTCTCGATACGTCCGAACCGATAATGGATATATTTGAAGTTCAGGATTGTTGAGATATCGTAATCCAGATCTTTGAAAGGCCGGATGATCTTGAGTGATTCTACCATTCCGGCATGTTCTTCCTGAAGTTTCTGTTTCTGCTCCTCCAGGATATTGGCATGTTTCTGGATCCTGTCGACAGTGGCGAGAGCAGTTTCAACATCCATCTGTTCGGAAGTGGCTCTCTCGGATTCATCGAGCTGTTCGTAGAAACTGTCAATGATCGTTAATGCTTCCCGATAGGGGTTGATCTCCAGAAAAGGCGACAGGTTGGCGACATCCGTGAGCTCTGCGAGAGCACTTTCCAGATGGATCTCGTACCTGGAAAGGTAGGTCTTGGTCAGTCTGTCAATATCCGCCTTTGGCCCGGTGATGCTTAAAAATTTCATTTTTTCAATCAAAGTAAAATACCTCCGGGATTTTAATTGTTACGAATATACCGTATTGCTTCTTCCGCCGGGATACCATAACGGACACACTCGATGGCAATGGTCAGGCGGTTTACTTCGTGTTCTTTGTGATACAGGTAGGAGTACAGGACTGCCACAGAATAAGGATCCTTGCGTGCTTCTTTTTCCAGAGTGGTGCGAAGCATGTAGTTATAGAATTCTTCGATATTCTGGGCGGAAATATGACTGTATTTCCTGCCGTAGTAGGTCTTGCGGAAAATAGACTGGGTCTCTTCATAGGATGCGGCTTCCACAAGAGAAGAGATTTCTTCTTTTTTGAGTTTGTAATTCATTGGGATCAGCAGCGCGTAAATGTCAGCCGGTGCCATATTGAAATAACGCTTGGAGCGGAAGATAAACTGAAGGTTCAGCATATCGAATTTCTCTCCATAAGCTTTGGTGATCTCTGCGAGATCATTTCCGGAAAAAAGTTTCTTACGCACATGCCAGATCAGGGAAAAATAATAAAGGTCGAGAGCCATTCCATAATCAAACAGAAGTACATTTTCGCGATTCTGGATTCTGGAGAGTGGACCATAGAATTCATTTCCCTTCAGAGCATTGATAAATTCCTCCATATTGGTGCAGGCGACCAGTCGGTCAATATCCAGCCGGGAATGTCTGCGAAAAAACTCCCGATAAGGAGAAACATCGACGGGATCCGTGTCGCGGTGATCAAACAGGTTGGTCATGATCTCCTTGAGAACACGGATCTCGTAGCGCCTGGAATAAAGATCCAGGAATTTACGCTGTTCCGGGTTCGCAAACTGATATATTTTTGAAAAATTGTGAAAGATCGAGGTTTTCAGTGATTTTTCAAGCAGTCCTCTGTGGCTCGTCGTCTCATCCAGAGAAGCCCAGAGTTTGGAATATTCCGGTGTTTTTTTGAGGTAGGCTGCTACCTGTGGGACACTGGAAAGTTCCAGGATTTCACGGATCTGTTCTTCGCGGGTCAGCTTGCTCTGCATGGCACGGATCTTGGTGGAGATTCCGCTGTAAGAAAGGAGATTTCCCATATTGCATCACTCCTTTCAGCATTCAAGGAGCCTGTGGAATAAATCTTCCGAGAGCTGCTGGTGGTTTTGTCTGTAATAAGCATCCAGATCGTTAAGAGTCTTCTCTGTTTTTTGTCGGAGAAGTGTAAGTTCCTGGTCTTTCTGCTCTTCAAGACTGTTGCGAAGTTCCTGTATTTTTTTGTTGGTTTCCTGCTCCAGAGCTGCATCGAAATCCCTGCATTGCTGTTCCATTTCTGAGGAAAGAGCTGCTTTCGTCCGGTCCGCATCTTCCATGATACGTCGGGCAGTCGTTTCTATTTCAGATAACTTGTTAAGTATCTGCTCCATTTTTTACCCTCCTTTGACCTGGTTTTATTGGAACTTGACCATATAATACACCTTTTACGTGTGAATTTCTAGTATATATTGCATAAAAAGTGGTTGAATTCTTTATATTAAATATACAAAATACAAAAGAGAGAATAATTTTACGATGCACAGCAGCAGAATAATTATGGATAATGCTTGTTACAAATATAAAAAACATGTATGATAGAAAGAAACAGGATAGAAAAATGGAGAATATTATAGATTATGAGATTAAGAAATATACCAGGCGCGAAGGACGCCATTACAGGAAGTAACTATGTAGTGCAGGAACCGGCATCACATAAGGGCAAATGGACTCAGGTGTTCCCGAAAGACCAGCCGCTTCATATCGAAGTTGGTATGGGAAAAGGCCGCTTTCTTATGGATATGGCGAAGCTTCATCCGGAGATCAATTATGTAGGGATCGAGATGTATGACAGTGTGCTTCTCCGTGCACTCCAGAAGAGAGAGAGACTGGAGGGAGAAGGAGAGAAGCTTACAAATCTGATGTTTATGTGCATCGATGCAAGATTGCTCCCGGAAATCTTTGAGAAGGGTGAAGTGCAGAAGATTTATCTGAATTTCTCCGATCCGTGGCCGAAGGCACGTCATGCGAAGCGCAGACTGACATCCCGTGAATTCCTCGCGCGTTATGAGCAGATCCTGGCAGATGACGGAGTGGTGGAATTTAAGACAGATAATAAGGGATTATTTGAGTTTTCTCTGGAGGAAGTCGAGGCGGCAGGATGGAAGCTCCTGGCATATACCTTTGACCTTCATAATCAGGCAGAGATGATGGAAGGTAATGTGATGACGGAGTATGAGGAGAAGTTTTCTTCTATGGGAAATCCTATTTGCAAATTGATCGCGAAGCAGGGCGCACATACGAAATAGAAAGAGCATATTATATAGGAAGAATCTTCGCAGCGTGGCTGATGCCGGCTGCGGGGTACAACTTCCGGAGGATATGCCATGCCAGCCAGAAAAGGAAACAACCGCGTTCAGACAAAGCTCGCCCAGTTTACCTACGACCACAGGCAATTGAATGATCGCATGTCAAAAATCAGGAAAAACGCCACAGAATTAGGCAAATTCCTTGACTCCATGCCGCCGAAAAAAGTCGGAAAACAGGAAAAATAAAATTTTTTTAAAAAATTATAAAATTTTTCTTGACTTTTGTCACCAGGTTTCATATAATAATTCTTGCGTTGAGGAACAGACGCACAATCAAATAGCAAATGCGCTTTTAGCTCAGTTGGTAGAGCACCTGACTCTTAATCAGGGTGTCCAGGGTTCGAGCCCCTGAAGGCGCACTAAGAACACTGTTTTTGCAGACGTAGGAGCTGCGGGGACGGTGTTTTTCTTTGGTGATAAAAAACTCAGTGTTTATGCGGGTTTGCGGGATCTTAATCATTTTGTTATATGCCTCAAAAAAACTTTCTAACATCTTTTTTACATCTTCTAAAGCAAATCTTAATTTGAATACAATGTATTCAAGATATCTTTAAAGCATTTTCCATATGGGCAGCTGCTACACAGCTTGAATGTGATATATCTTGCTGAGTGAACTACTTTTGTAGCAATCTTCAGCAGTTTT
>NZ_FR886750.1:249-1895 GCF_000436615.1 Blautia sp. CAG:237 | reverse complement strand
TTCAGAACAGTACCATCATTGCCATGTGCAATCGTGTCGGTGCAGAGGGAGATATGGATTTTTCCGGTGAATCGATCGTTGTTGATGCGAATGGAAATGTACTTGCAAAAGCAGATGATAAAGAACAGATTTTATATGTTGATATCGAGCTTAAAGCCGCATCTGCCATAAGAGCAGTGCAGCCTTATACTCAACTTAGAAGAACTGAATTTTATGAATAAATGGATTTATTTCTTACCCCAATTCGCCATGCTGTTTCCCTGCTGTTCGGAGAATCCTCTGTGTCCATGGACAGGGATTTTATCAAGGGCTGTTTCCAGTGCCTGGAATTCTGCATCGGACAGCTCTACGTTTCAGGAACCGAGGTTTTCGAGGATTCTTCCCTGGTTCTTGGATCCAGGGATCGGGACTACATTTGGATATTTCGGAGATACTTCAATATTTCTTAATCTACGCTTTTCCATCGTTTTCGTCCCCTTTCACCAAAAAAATTTCTCTTATAAATCTTACAGAATAGACATAAACCACTCTACTGTTTTTGGATCATAATGTGAGAAGAACAGGCTTTCTCCACCATCCAGTTTCTCAATAGCAGCCATCTCTTCTGCTGTCAGGCTGAAATCAAAGAGGTCAAAATTCTGCTGCATTCTGTCCTTATGAACAGATTTCGGAATAATGACCACATCGCTCTGGAGCAGGAAACGCAGAGCTGTCTGCGCGGCAGTCTTTCCGTATTTCGCACCGATTTCTGTAAGAACCGGATTAGTAAACATATCCTTGCGGCCTTCTGCAAACGGTCCCCAGGATTCAATCTGGCAGCCGTATTTTTTCAGATATTCTTTTGCAACTTTCTGCTGCTGGAATACATGTGTTTCGATCTGGTTTACAGCCGGTTTTATTTCTGCAAAATGCTGGATATCAAGGTAACGGTCCGGCCCGAAGTTGGATATACCGATCGCACGGATCTTGCCTTCTTTGTAAAATTCCTCCATTGCACGATAGGTTCCGTAGTAATCACCAAATGGCTGATGAATCAGCAGAAGATCCAGATATTCTGTCTGCAGTTTTTTCATGGATTCTTCGATAGAAGCTCTTGCTTTCTCATAACCGGCATTTGTGATCCATACCTTGGTTGTCAGGAAAAACTCTTCTCTTGGCAGACCGCATTCACTGAGTGCTGCTCCTACACCTTCTTCGTTATAATAAGCCTGTGCGGTGTCGATGCTGCGGTATCCTACCTCGATTGCATCCAGTACGCAGCGTTTTGTATCTTCCGGCGGTGTCTGATAAACACCATATCCAAGTTTCGGCATTTTGATTCCGTTGTTCAGAGTAACATATTCCATGATCTTTACCTCCAATTTTCTGAAATGTGATTGTTCATTTTGCTTGCTGTAACTATATAATTTCTAATTACGGTAAATCCTTTTTCAATTTCTACTTTACAGTTTCTTCCCGAAAATGTACACTATTTATATCGCAATCTGCTTTTCATAAAATGAAATGTAAATCAGGAGGACGAGTATGCTGGATCTGTACGAACTGGAACAATTTGTGGCTTTCGCAGAGCTCGGAACGCTGTCCCGTGTTGCAGAGAAATTCCATATCTCAACACCATCTATCACACGTTCCATGCAGCATCTGGA
>NZ_FR886750.1:0-179 GCF_000436615.1 Blautia sp. CAG:237 | reverse complement strand
AAAAACAGGATTGAGTTAAACGACACTGGTCGGTTTACTGTAGAATATGCCCGTAAACTTCTCGCAGATGCAAAGCAGACAGTAGATCAGATTCAGGCTTTCGATACCCGGCGTAAGACAATCATGATCCGTTCCTGCGCCCCGGCTCCATTATGGAAACTGCTGCCAAAAGTGAACTA
>NZ_FR886749.1:0-2603 GCF_000436615.1 Blautia sp. CAG:237 | reverse complement strand
AAAATCTTCCGATCCTGTACACACTCGACGGACATGGAGAGAAGGAACTCGATTCTACCTTAAAAGAAGATATCGAGAAAGCGAATATCGATATCCAGTCCCTGAATCTTCTGACAGAAGAGAGCGTGCCGGATGATGCAGCCTGCCTGCTGATCAACGCACCGACAAGTGATATTTCCGAGACAGAAAAAGATGCGATCATCGAGTATCTGGAAAACGGCGGCAAGGCTATGATCTTCTCTGATTATACGGAAGAATCCATGACAAACTTTGACGCTGTACTTGCAAATTACGGCGTAGAGAGAACAGAGGGAATCGTGATTGAGGGAGATTCCCAGCATTACGCACAGATGCCATATTATCTGGTTCCGACAGTTAACAGCACAGATGCGATCACTGATTTTGCTTCCAAAGGTTATTATGTACTGATGCCTTACGCACAGGGCATCCAGAAAACAGATGATGTGAGAGATACGGTAACGATCAACAGTCTTCTTACTACATCTGACAGTGCATATTCCAAGGTGGATGTAAACAGTGGAAGCATTGAGGAAACAGATGACGATACCAAGGGACCATTTGACCTAGGTGTAAGCATCACAGAATCTCTGGATGATGACAAAGAAACACAGATCGTTTATTATGCTTCCTCCAATCTGATGGACAGCCAGATCAATCAGATGGTATCCGGTGGAAATGAGCAGATGATCATGGAATCCTTAAGCTGGATGTGCAGTTCCGATGAAACTTCTACGATTTCTGTTCCGGTAAAAGACCTCCAGGTTTCTTACCTGACTCTGACTGCCTATGATGCAAGTTTCTGGAAGATCATTATCATGGGTCTGATCCCGGTTGCATTTCTGGTGATCGGCTTCGGCGTATGGCTGAAAAGGAGAAAAGCATAATGAAAAAAAAGACAGTAAAACTTGTCTCTGCTGTAGTTGCACTTGGCGTGGTGTCCGGAGCTTATGTGGGCGTAAATTCTTATGTTTCTTCTCAGGAAAAGAAAGAATCTGAGGAAGAGGACACAAGCGTTGAACTGACCAGCCTGTCTACAGATGATATTACTTCGGTTGCATTCACAGCAGGACAGGACAATGTAGAATTTGACAAAAAAGACGACGCCTGGTCGGAAAAAAGCGATGCGGATTTCCCGGTGGATCAGGATACTGTAAATACTGCAGTGGGAGGGCTCGCATCCCTCTCTGCTGCACAGGAAATCTCTGATGTGGAGGATTTAAGTGAATATGATCTGGATTCTCCACAGAATGAGATCAAACTTACGACAGATGACGGAGATACAGTACTTCAGATCGGTATGGAGAATGAATCCACCAGCCAGTATTATGTGAAGAAAAGCGATGATGACAAGAATGTATATCTGGTAGACAGCTCCGCAGTGGAGCCATTCATGGGAACTCTGTATGATTTTGCAGAGAGCGGAACTTTCCCGTCTGTGACTTCCTCAACGATCACAGAGGTCAAGGTTGACAAAGAAGACGGTTATGAACTGACCCAGGATCCGGATAATCTCTTCTGGAATGTGTCAGACGGAAAGACATCCGAAAAAGCAGATACCGATAAGGCCGGAACGGTGACATCAGCAATCGGTTCACTGGCATATGACAGCTTTGTGGATTATAACTGCACAGATGATTCCAAATATGGATTTGATGATCCGTATGCAGTGATCACTGCGAAATATACGGAGGAAGAAGCGGTAGAGGAGGATGATTCTGAGGAAGCGGAAGATGCAGATTCCGAGACTACAGCAGATGAAGATTCTGATACAACATCAGGAGATGCGGATTCAGAGAATACCGATACTACAGATGCCGATGAGGCATCAGAAGACACGGATGCAGAAGGGACAGATACAGACTCTGAGGATACAGAAACAAAAACAGTAGAGAAAGAGATTACCATCTATGTCGGTGATGAAACAGGAGATGACCGTTATGTGAAAGCAGATGACAGCAAAGAAGTCTACACGATCACGAAAGACTCCCTGACAGATATCCTGGACAGCAAGGCTTCTGATTTCTACAGTCTTTCTGTAAATTACCTCTCTGTCAACAGTCTGGATTCCCTGGAAGTAAAATCATCAGATGGTGATCATACAGTAACTGTGACAAGAGAAACATCCAAAGACAGCGATGATGAGGATGCAGAAGAAACAACAATGGTTTCCTACAAACTTGATGGCGTAGATCTGGATGATACAACCTTTACAACATTCTACAATAAACTCATCAATATGACTGCGCAGCAGCGCCTTACCGAAAAATACACTCCGGAAGGTAATCCGGCATATACCTTCGTATTCAAAGATACCGATGGCAATGAGACAACTGCAGAGTATTATGAGTACGATACAAACTTCTATGCAGCAGTTGTCGGAGACAAAGTCTATTTGGTCAACAAGATGAATATCCGCGATATGGATGAAGCATATCAGGATGTGATAAATACAGATACAAAAGACACAGCTTCCGAAACTACAGATTCTGAAGAAACTTCAGAGGAGACAGAAGTTACAGCAACACCAGCACAGGCCAAATAAAAAAAGACCGCCCGGACTGATATGAAATTATCAGCCCGGG
>NZ_FR886748.1:20672-38855 GCF_000436615.1 Blautia sp. CAG:237 | reverse complement strand
TTCGTCCATTTCAGCTACATCCGCGATCTGAGCAGCTGTATAACCTTTGTTGTACATTTTCATAATCATTTCCCGTTTACCCATCTCAATTCCGGTTTCAATTCCAGTCTCTTTAATTTTCTGGCTCAAATTACACATAATACTCACATCCTCTCTGAAATCTTTTTCCATTGGAATTGCATATTCAGTTCCAATAATATCCAGTTTTTCGTTTACTGTTAAATCCTGAGACAACCCATCCCTCATCCTGACATAAAATATAATGTCAAATCGTATCATTCCCTCATGAAGTTCCGGATTTTCAAAATTAAGACCAACCACACGAAATTCCTCATTTTTAACAGCAGCATTAGTAAGACCTGTTTCTATTGGAACCGTGTTAATAAATGGTTCACCTTCAATGTTAGAAACCACATCTTTCGGACTGTATTTGTAGCAACATATGGTATTAGCTCCCAGATCATTCATGAAAAATCCTACTGGGCTTTCAGCATCGGAAAAATATGCTATATGCTAAATCCGATGCTGAAAACCTAACATAATCGACAGTTCTGGCATTGGAAATTGGTCTTGCGGATAAATCGATGCTGGTGCCTTAACATAATTGGCATATCAGGCATCGGGAACTAAATTGTTTATCTGTCCCGATGCCTCGCGATCCTTTTTTACTCTAGTATCCCCCCAAGTACCTCCAAGAGCTCATCCACCACGATCGGTTTTGCCAGGTGTCCGTTCATGCCTGCTTCCAGGGAGGTCTGGCGGTCTTCGTCGAAGGCGTTGGCGGAAACGGCGATGATCGGGATCTTTGCGATGGCTTTGTTTTCCAAAGAGCGAATCTTTCTGGTGGCGGTGTAGCCGTCCATAACTGGCATCTGGATGTCTATGAGGATGACATCATAAAAGCCTTCCGGGTAATAGGTGACTTTTTCTACGGCAATGGCACCGTTTTCAGCAGTATCTACTTTGAAGCCAGCCTCTTCCAGAATGGCAGTGGCGATTTCACGGTTCATGCTGTTGTCCTCCACAAGAAGGACTCTTTTGCCGGCAAAAAGTTCCGGCGAACAGGAAATTGTCTTCTGTTCTTCTGATTTCTCTGGTGCTTCCGCGATCCTCTGACACAGCCGGACGATGATCTCAGTTCCCTTGTTTTCCTCTGATTTGATATCGATCGTTCCACCCATGGCATCTACAAATCCTTTGATGATCGTCATCCCAAGCCCGGTTCCCTGAATGCCGCTGATCGTGGAGTTTGCCTGACGCTCAAATGGCTCAAAGATCTTCTGGAGAAATTCCTCACTCATGCCGCAGCCATTGTCTTTGACATGGATCTCATAATTTCCAAAATTTTCCTTTTCACAGGGTTTCTGTATGATCCGCAGGGAAATGCTGCCACCAGTTTGGGTGTACTTCACCGCATTTCCAAGAAGATTGACCAGGATTTCCTTCACACGCAGCTTATCACAGTAAATATACATATCCTGGACCTGCCAGATATCAATGGAAAATTCCTGCTTCTTCGCCAGAGCCTGATCCCGGATGATGATATCTGTTTCCCTTACGATATCCGCGATGCTCCAGACACTTTCATCCAGCTTTGTCTGCCCGCTCTCAATCCTGCTGATCTCCAGTACTTCATTTACGATCCCCAAAAGATGATTTCCCGATATCTTTATCTTTGAGAGATAATCCTGTGTCTTTTCTGTATCACCGCCCGCCTGGATCGCCAGATTTGTAAAGCCCAGCACTGCATTCATCGGTGTCCGGATATCATGGGACATATTCTGCAGAAATACTTTTTTGGCTACGGATGCCTGCTTTGCTGCGCACAGAGCTTTCTCCAGAAGTTCCTTCTGTTTCAGCTCATGCTGGGCTGCCTTTTTCTGCTCCTGTTCCCTGTGGATAAAATAGGTAACGATCAGTATGAGCAGGACTGTCAGCAATCCGATAAAAAGCCAGACATGATCCTGGATAACATCCGTCAGTGTATAAGTCACAACCGTATCAAGATAACGATACGTGTGATTAAGCCCATAACTTTCTCCCAGAATACTGAGTCCATGGTTCAGGATCTGAAGCAGTGCCTTATTTCCGGCAGCGACTCCGAAACAGAGTTTTTCACTGTCTGACAGCGTAATGATGTTTAACTTTTTTTCTCCGTTCAGGAGCTGGCTGACACGAAGCGCACTCAAAAGTGTGCTGTCTGCCTCTCCCGAATTAACTGCATCAATACACGCCTCGATCCCATCATACATCACGATCTCAGCATCCGGATAATTCGCCAGTGTATACCAGTACTGACGGAGATTATTCTGATTTACCGCAATTCTGGAAGTAACCTCATTATCATACGGCTCGCGGTAAACGAGTGCTATCGGAAACGCAACGACAGCAGAACTCTGCACAAATTCTTCCTGCTCTGCATACCACTTTCCATCACTGACAGGCATTACAAAATCCACTTCTCCGTTTTTCAGGCAGTCCAGCATTTCCTGCTGGTCATCAAAGCATCTGTAAATGATCTCCGGATCATAATCACCGGAAAGTGCATCAAACAGATCCGGTACGATGTCCGACACAAGGCCGGTCGCAGATCCGTCCTCTGCCTTATCGCAGTATGGCAGATAGTCTGCCAGGTAGCCCACCGTTATCTGAGCATGTTCCTTCATCCACTGCTGTTCCTGCTGCGAAAGAAAAACACTGACCGTTGTTTCTGTATAATATTTGTTTCGCAGCTCATCAACTTCCACCGCATCCCGCTCATTCATAATGGACATTGCCATATTCAGTTCACTGAGCAGATCCTCCCTTTCCTTTGCAGTGCACAGATAAAAAAGCTGCTTGCCGATCTTTTAGGAGTGATACCAGAGTAAGAAGAAACCACATTATCGGCACTTACAAACCCATCGATCTGCTGTTCATTAAATACCCTGGCACATTCCGTAAAATCCGAATAATATTCAATCTCAATATCGGCACGGTGTCTGGCTTTCCATTGTTCCAGTGCTGCAGTCATACGCTGATCACCTTTGAGCGTACCGATCTTCTTGCCACTGTATGAGGCAATGTCGCCGCACTGCATGGAGCTATCATCCGTATCCTTATAAATATAAAAAGTCTCATTCAGCATTTCACTGTCCGGATAGCCGATCTGATCCACTCTGTCCTCAGAATAAGCCACACCTGCCATCAGATCGATCTCGCCGTCCTTCAGCTTCTCGAACAGTTCATCCCATTCGCCATAAACATACTCATATTTCCAGCCTGTATAAGATGCAAGTTTCTGAAGATATTCGTAACTGTATCCGCTTTTTGGAGCCCTGTCATCCATACCTTCCTGAAAATTATTCGAAAAATAATAGCCTACTTTTACGGTTTCCGCACTTTGCGCAGAAACATCTACACTAAAAAAAGCCAGAACTCCCACACACAAACACCACAGTATTGTGATAAGAAAATAATGGCTTAGTTTTTTGATCTGCAAATTTCCCGACAGCACTGTAAATCCCCCCAGATCATCAAAAATGATTAGTTTTATTATACGCTTTCAGGCAATATGCTGTCAATTTTTTTAATAAAACAACTTTATATATGCAAATTCATCAAAAAAACTGGAATAATTTTTATTACAATTTTTGTCCGATCCATGGTATACTTACTGTAAAAACAGGTACAAAGAAGGAATAACTATGAAATACAAAGACGAGATAAAAATTGGAATCATGACTGCATGTTTCTGCTGTGCGATGGTTATGGTCTATGCTGTTGTCCCCAAGGATGCCAGTGTTCTCCGGGCACGTGCCACCAGCACCTTTAAGGAAGCACCCGAGACAGCTGCCGAGGCAGAAGCCGAGAAGCAGTCCGAAGCGGAGGATGCCGGATTTACGATCTATTCCAAGGACAGCAATTATGACTACGATACCTCTGATGATTCCGGAAGTTCTGACACATCCTCCTCTGATGCAGATACCACCCAGAATGATGATGGAAGTTCTGATGTTTCCCATGATGATAACACTTCTTCGGATGATTACATCAACGAAGACGATAACTCCGGTGATTACAATACTTCCGATCAGATCACTTATCCGACCGATGACGGATCCGACTCTTCTCATGATGACAGCAGTTCCGGTGATGTCCAGACCGATTATGACACCGGTGGTTCCGATTCTTCGGATGATTCCTCCGGCTCGTTTGAGGAGAATCTTGTCCTGGAAGAAACTTATCATTAAGAGCCCAATATTTTACGAAGAAAAGGCGACCGACATGAGCTGTTTCATGTCAGCCGCCTTTTTCTTTACGGAAGAACGATTCAGACAGAAAATTTTTACAAAACTTTTCTTCCATTTACTGTCAGCTTAAAAGTTGTCCCAAGAATTTCAGCAGACTTCCTGCAGAACATCATTCTTCCAAGAAAGATCTCAAAATAATCGTACATAGAACAAATATTTTCATCAATCTGAAGGTTTAGCGCAATCACAGATTTTTCTTCATCTATCTTAAGTTTCGAATCTGTAACTGCATAATTTACGCGGTCATGGATATCAAATGCTGATTTTTCTTTCTGACGCACCCGGCTTCTTCTGACATCTGTTTTATCAGCTATAACAAGGGCCGCTGATATAACATCTATTCTCGCTCCTCTTTCGATTATTATTCTTACTTCGAAAGTCATCATAACACTTCTATTGTCCGTAAACTATCAATCTTCGCTTAAATTATTGTAAAATTATCACGATTCACGCCCTTGGAAAACCTGAACAGACAAAAAAAAGACTTCTACTGTATGTTGTCTGTTCAGTAAAAGTCTCTTCTTTAAAGAATCAGCTCTTCATTTGAAAATAATTCTGCAACCGCGCTCTCATATACGATGCATTTTTCACTTTTTTTGATTTTTTTGAGATATTTTTTATTGTTTGCAAACAGCGGTCCCATATAAAACCAGAGTTCTTTCATCTTAAAAAGAACGTTGCGGTCGCCGGAAACTTCTGCGCGATATGTATGATACACCAGATCATGGAACTTCCGAAGTTCCGCTTTGGTAAGAGCCTGTCCACCCCTTATCTCTCTTGCAAGGGCAGGATTCGTAAGCGTACCTCTGCCGCTCATGACTGCATCAAGTTCCGGAAATCTCTCACAGATTCTCTGATGATCCTCCACGCAGAAAATATCACCATTATAGCAGACCGGATTTGTACTCATCGCAAAAGCTTCTGCAAACATTTCCAGATTTGGAGTATTTTTGTAAAAATCCTTCTGCACACGCGGATGGATAATGAGTTCTTTCATCGGGAATTTATTATACAGTTTCATCAATTCAGGAAATCCCGATGCATCTTCCATTCCCAGCCGTGTTTTGACGGAGATCTGAATATTGCACTTCGCAAAGATCTCATCCAGAAAACGTTCCAGTTCCTCAGGTCGGTCAAGAAATCCGGCGCCGCAGCCCTTGGTCACGACAGTTTTGGACGGACAGCCAAGATTTAAGTTGACTTCCTGGTAGCCGTATTCACTGAGAAGTTCCACTGTTCGGATAAAATCCTCTGCCTTCTTCGTAAGGATCTGAGGAACTGCATACATTCCCTCATTATTCTCCGGCAGCAGGTCTTTCTTTTCCCTTCCGCTTAAGTTGAGATTCTGCTTGGCACGGATGAACGGGATAAAATATTTGTCAAATCCATCAAAGCATTCAAAAAGAGCCTTACGATATACGTAATTCGTGATTCCCTCTAACGGGGCAAGATAAATCTTCATTCGTTTTCTTCCAGTGTTCCCAGATAGTAGAAGCCTCTGCATTCATCCAGATGGACTCTGACATATTTGCCAAGGAGGGATTCATTTCCCGGGAAATGTACCAGCAGATTATATTCCGTTCTTCCGGTAAAAATTCCCTTCTCTTTGCTTTCTTCCTCTACGAGAACTTCCTGCACGCTTCCCTCAAATCTGGAGGAACGTCTGCGGCCTTCCTGCTGTACCAGGGCAAGAAGACGGTTGAATCTTTCTTTTGCCACATCCTGCGGAACCTGATTTTCCATAGCAGCAGCCGGTGTATCGCTTCGTTTGGAATACAGGAAAGTAAATGCTGTATCATAGCCACATTTGGCAACAACATCCAGTGTCTCCTGGAAATCCTCCTCTGTCTCACCAGGGAAACCAACAATAATATCTGTTGTCAGGGAAATATCCGGGATTGCTGTGCGGATACGGTCTACCAGATCCAGATACTTCTCTTTGTCATAGCGGCGGTTCATCACCTTCAGAATACGGCTGCTGCCGGACTGAAGCGGAAGATGGAGATGATGACAGATCTTTTTGCTCTTTGCCATCGTCGCGATCAGTTCATCGGAAAGATCCTTCGGATGGGAAGTCATGAAACGGATTCTTTTGAGTCCCTCGATATCTTCCAGCATTTCCAGAAGCTGTGCAAAAGTAACCGGATTCTCCAGTGTCTTGCCATAAGAGTTTACATTCTGTCCAAGAAGCATGACTTCGGAAACGCCGTCCGCTGCCAGACGTTTTACTTCCTTGACGATTGCCTCCGGTTCACGGCTGCGCTCACGGCCGCGAACATACGGCACGATACAGTAGCTACAGAAGTTATTGCAGCCAAACATGATGTTGACACCGGATTTGAAAGTATAGTTTCTCTCTGTCGGCAGATCCTCCACGATCTGATCTGTTCCTTCCCATATATCAACAATCTGCTGTTCAGACTGCTGCATATCATAAAACAGCTCGGCAAATTTAAAAATATTGTGGGTTCCAAAAACAAGGTTTACGAATGGGTATGTCTTCTTGATCTTCTCAACAACATGCGGCTCCTGCATCATACAGCCGAACAGGATGATCTTCATATCCGGATTCTTGTCCTTGAGGCTGTGAAGATGTCCAAGTCTTCCATAAACCTTGAGGTTTGCATTTTCACGGACAGTACAGGTATTGTAGATCACGACATCTGCTTCCTCGTTATCCTGTCTGTGATAGCCGATCTCATCCATGATTCCTGCCACAACTTCGGATTGTTTCTCATTCATCTGACATCCAAATGTTGTCAGGCAGTAAGTCAGAGGGCGGCCAAGTGTATTTGATTTCTGTGCAGTAAGTGTCTTTGCCAGTTCAATAAAAGAATTCTGACGTGCAGTTTCTTCCGCAGTCATGGTATTTGTTTTCTGTGATTCTTTTGTCATTTCCAATAACTCCTTATCCATAGATTCGTAATATCTCGATGATCAGTCAGATCTGATAAAATATTCTTTCATGGTCAAAATGCTAACAATTATATATTGTACAAAAAATTTCTGATATGTGCAAGCGGAATATCTACAGTGAAAACAAATACTCAAGCGGAAGGGTATGGATCTTTCGATATTCGCTTTGCAGCTGCTCTTCTCTGGTCTTCCCTTCTGCTTCCAGGGTTTCGATCCGAAATGACGGCTTATGGCAGATTTCTGCATAAAACTGTTCCGGCGAACCGGTTCCCGGACGGCCTGCAACAGAAAAATCCCCTTGGCCATTTCCGGAATTCTCCATGTAGTAACTGCTGCATTTCTGGAGATGTCTCGCCAGACGATAACTTTTCTGGTTTGCTGCAAAAGATTTCGACTGTTTAAAATACAAAATACGATTTCGAAAATGGTCAAATGATAAAAGTCCACAGCTTGGATATTCCTGAAAGATCCGGATCAATGCTTTCGTCTCATTTTCACTTGCAGGCTGCTGCATAACCTGTTTACGCTGATAATATTGTGTAGGAAAGTTCTTTCTGAGATCAACGCCTCTGCTGTTCCCGGTATACTCCTGACTCGGTATTTCCTGCATGCGAAGCATCTGCCGATAGATCGGATTACGAATCGCCTGGAAATCTCCTGTATAGATTTCATAACCATCGGGATTGAGCAGCGGTATGAAGCACAGACGCCAGTTTTGTAGAACTTCTCCGACTTCATAGATTTCTTCCATCTTCCATCCACTTTCCCAGGCTTTGACATATTCCTGCATCATCCGGATCAGAAACATCGGTGTCTGCCTGTCCAGTCCGGTAAGCCCGGAAAGACAGAAAATACAATTTGTCCCTTTTCCCAGTTCTACCATCGGAATCATTCTCTCATCATGACTTTTCCCAATGACGCGAAACTGTGCGATCTGGCTGTATCTCTGGGAAATCTCCCACATTTCATAATAAAGATCTTCATATGTACAGGATCGTGTATCTGGCATAATCTTTTCCCTCCATATTTCTTTTATTACAGATTTTTATCCAAAATCATGTATCTGCCCTGTATTAATATATGAAAAGAGGCAGGTCAAAAGACCCTGCCTCTGTAAAATCTTTTGTTTTGAGATTTATTAAATGTCTTTTTTGCGTTTGCGGATCAGGATATATCCGGCTGCCAGCAGTGAGAGTACTGCCAGTGTTGCCATAGTTCCGATTGGAGATTCATCCATAGTAGAAACTGCGGACTTGGAGCTGGAACCATTTGCTTTCTCTGTTGCTGCTTCTGTTGCAGTCAGCTCTGCGTCAGTTGCGCTTCCACTTCCGCTTCCGCCGCCTGTTCCACCTGCATCTCCGGTTGGGGTTATGGTAAGGTCAGCGTCTGTAAGTTCCTGTGAGCTGAACTGGGTTTTGACGGATTCAATTACATCTGTATCCTGCCATTCTGATCCGTTGTAAATCTGTTTCTTGAAGAATACATAGATGTTGTAAGTCTTAGCATCTTTGATACCTTTCGGAGAACCAATTCGGAAAGTAGTATTCTTGTCTTCTGTCTGCTTAGGGTCTTCCTTCATACTCCAGTACATTGGAATCCATCTCTCATCGCCGGAAACATACGGCGGCTCATCATTCTGACCGGCTCCGGTTACTGAAAACTCATAAAATGTACCCGGAGTAAATTTCAGCGGATTCTCCAGACCGGTGATCTTGCTCTTGGAAGCAAGTTCAGAGACAGAATAGGTACGTGCTTTACGAGTATTATTGTTTGATGCAGGCGGACGTTTCGTCTTAAAGCTAGGAGTATTTAATTTAAAAATACTCATCTTAGCTTTACCGGTTGTAGGCTTTGCACAAACAACCAGCCAACTGTCTGCCTCCGGAACATTCTCTGCTTTGACAGTGAATCCCGTGTTTGCTTTTGCTACATTTGTAGCCCGGCTTGAATCATACATGTTCTGGATTGTCTCTACACTGGTATCTGCATCTACAAAGAAATAATACCATTTGCAATCCTGAGTTGTAGAAAAATCCAAAGAAACGGTAGTATGATTTGTCCATTTCAAAGTACCGCTCTTATAAGTCAGGAAAGACGCTTCCTTAGGCGGACGTTTTTTATTGAAGCTGTCCTCGTCAAGTTTGAAATATTTCATTTCAGTCGTTCCATCAGTAGATGTCGCAAAAACAACCAGCCATTTGTTATTCTTTTCCGGAACATTTGTTGCTGTAACTGTAAATCCTTTATTTGCCTTAACTGATGTTGTAGTATGTTTTGCATCATACATCTTTTTGATTTTGGCTTCGCTTGTTCCTGAATCTACATAAGTATAATACCACTTACAATCCTTGGTATTAGACAGTTCAACAGAAACTGCTGTATGACTCGTCCATTTCAGTGTACCACTTTTATAGCTAAGGAAATCCTTTGTCGGTTCCGGATCTGGATCCGGTGTATCTGCCTTCTTTTTCAATGTGACTGTTTTTGTTGTTGTATCAGCTGCATTCAGAGTATACTCATCTGTATCATAGCCAAACTGTGTCACAGCACTCTCAAAAACACTTGATTCTACCTTGTCTGCCGCACCAAGCACCTGCCAGCCATCTGCTGCATTAGCATGAGTAAAGGAAATCTCTGAACCTGTAAGCTCATCTGTAATCATAAATTTTGCTTCCTTATCCAGATATACGTTTGCCTGTACATCCGCGATCTTATTATCTTTTACTATAACAGTGCCCTGTACAAGAATATCGGAGTCACTGTATACAGCACCATTTGCGCCGGTATTTCCGGTGATCGTACCACCTGCAAGAGCAATCTGTCCGCTTGTGCAGTCAATTGCTGCGCCCTTTGCACTGCTGTTATTTCCGGTAAGAATTACATTTGAAAAAAGTCCAAAACTTCCATCGGTCACTTTAACAATGGAACCCTCTGCTGTAATGCTTGTATCCGTAAATGCACCACTGACTGTCAGTTTGCCATCATCTTTTACTTCAAACTGCAGGGAAGCATTTTCTCCAGATACCTGGAACATATCTCCTTTAAAAGAATCATCTGCCCTTCCGATAGAAACATCTCCCGCTGCACGGATGCAGACTTTCTTATTCTCTATTGTAACTGTAGATGATAATGCAAGCTGATCGGAAACCTCGATTACCGTAGCTTCTGAATCTGCTGTTGCAACTTCTACTTTATCAATTGCTGCCTGAAGTGATGGCTGATAGTCTGGTACATCTTTACCATCGGCATCCTTATTAATAATAGCAATTCCAGTAGCTGTATTCTCTTCTGCTACCGTCTCAGTTTCTGTAGTTTCTTCCGCCGGCTGTTCTGCTGGTGCTTCTGTCGGCTCCTCTGCCGGTTCTTCGGCTGGTGCCTCGGTCGGCTGTTCCGGCTCTGTCGGTGCCTCGGTCGGTTCTGCCGGTGCTTCTGTCGGCTGTTCTTCGGCTGCAGAATTATCTGTATCTTCGGAAGATCCGAAATCTCCCGTTTCCTCACCTGCTGTTTCAGATGCAGCATCTGCTGCCATTGCAGTAACCGGCACACCACCGGTAGCAAGTGCACCTGCCAGGATCATTGCATATAATTGTTTACGTCTCAACTTAAATCCTCCCATGTGTCTTCATTTCACAGTCGAAATTCCCATAAAATCACTTTCCGGCTGCACGAAATATGTAACATCGTTAATTTGCTGTTCTTCAAACAAAGTTTGCATCAATAAACTGTCTTTCATTATACACACGCATATCCAAAATGTCAAATCAACGATGCATATTTCTGGTCATTATCGTTCGACCTTTTTTTACTTTTATGGTCGAATCTGGCCATTTCCATAGATAATATATTTGGTTGTTGTCAAAGCAAGGAGTCCCATCGGTCCTCTTGCGTGAAGCTTCTGAGTACTGATTCCGATCTCTGCACCATATCCAAACTCAAATCCATCCGTGAATCTGGTGGAAGCATTTACATATACAGCGGCTGCATCCACTTCATCCAGGAATTTCTGTGCATTGCTGTAATTCTCTGTGATGATCGCCTCTGAATGACCGGTATTGTACTTATTGATATGTGCGATCGCCTCATCTACATTATGTACTACCTTGATAGAAAGAATGTAATCCAGATATTCCGTTCCCCAGTCTTCTTCTGTAGCTGCGACTGCGCCCGGCATCAGTGTCTGTGCTTCTTTGTCTGCACGCATCTCCACATGTTTCTCCTGAAGACGCTTTGCAAGGACCGGAAGAAGTTTTTCTTTGACATTTTCATGGACAAGCAGAGACTCGCATGCATTGCAGACACCGACCCTCTGTGTCTTGGCATTGAGGATGATATTGACTGCCATATCAAGATCTGCGCTCTCATCCACATAAATGTGGCAGTTTCCGGTACCAGTCTCGATCACAGGGATTGTGCTCTGGTTCACAACGGCTTTAATAAGGCCCTTTCCGCCTCTTGGAATCAGGACATCCACATATTCGTTCATCTTCATGAACTCAGCCGCAGTCTCTCTGGAAGTATCTGCGATCAGCTGAATGGCATTTTCTGTTACGCCGTGGGCTCCTAAAGTCTCTCTGATGCAGTTTACGATCGCCTCGTTTGAATGAAGTGCATCACTGCCACCCTTGAGGATCACAACGTTGCCAGTCTTGAAACAAAGTCCAAATGCATCAGCGGTAACGTTCGGGCGTGCCTCATAGATGATCCCGACAACACCAAGCGGAACTCTTTTCTGACCGATCAGAAGTCCGTTCGGACGTTTTTTCATTCCGGTCACTTCACCGATCGGATCTTCGAGAGACACAAGCTGACGAAGTCCCTCTGCCATTCCTTCGATTCTCTCTCTGGTAAGGAGCAGACGGTCCACCAGACCTTCCGGCATGTGGTTTGCCTTTCCGTGTTCTACATCGATCGCATTGGCACTGAGTAACTGTTCTGTACATTCTACAAGATGATCTGCCACAGCCTCAAGAACCTCGTTTTTCTTGTTTGTTGTTATATTTCGAAGCTCTGTCTCGGCATCCTTGGCATTTTTTCCAAGCTGCAATAACATTTCATTCATTGTCAAAACCTCCTTCTGGAAACAGGCCTGTTATTTTGTGAGTTGGTAGATTTTATTTTCTGTAACGATAATCTCCGGCGAGATATCTGTCGGTTCTGTCGGAACAGAAGGTAAGATCTGGAAATCAAAAGCAACTGCCACTCTCTTGATCTGCAGGTGTTTCTCAAGGAAGCGGTCATAAAAGCCGCCGCCGTAACCAACCCTGTGATTCTGCGGGTCAAAAGCCACTCCCGGCATGACCATCATGGCATCTTCCCACTGAACGATCTCGCCACGCGCCGGCTCAGGGATCCCGAAATATCCCTTTTCAAGCTGTGAGAAATCCGTCAGTTTATAGAATACCATATCCTGTCCGACAACTTTCGGAACTGCGACTTCCTTGCCCTGCTTCCATGCTTCTTCGATAATGAAACCTGTCATGACTTCGTGGTTATAATCTGCATAGGCAAGAATCTTCTGTGCTGACTGAAATTCCGGAAGCTCTGCTACCTTCTGTGCGATCTGACGGCTCCATGCCTCTACCTGGCTGTCTGTACATTCTTTTCTTAATTTGAAGATCTGTTTTCTAATGAGTTTTTTTTCTTCCATATTTATCACCTAAATTTGTAACAGAACCATCGGCTTCTTTGATGCTGATATTATTTAACTGTGCTCTTAAGTTTCCGCGGACTGCTGCGAGATATTCCTTACGCAGTTCTGCCTGCTCTGCTTTTTCTTCTTCTGTAAGACCTACGCTCTTGGCTTTGTGTGCCAGTGCGTTGATACGGTCGATCTTTACGTTATCCATTCCCATGGTAAGTATCTCCTTTATTTAAAGTAATTTCTCAATATAATCGATCAGGAAAAATTCTTCTTTCTTATCACCAACAAACAAGGTTCCGTAATTACGTCCTTCCATGATCTTGTGAATGATATGGAAATCTGCTCCGTTTGCAATGATCATGTCTGCGCCCGCAGATGTAGCAATCTCGGCAGCAGTAAGTTTCGTTGCCATTCCTCCGGTTCCGACTTTGCTCTTTGGACCCTTGCCCATGCTTAAGAGTTTCTCATCCAGTTTCTCAACCGTATGGATGAACTCTGCATCCGGATTGGCATTCGGATCATCTGTAAACAGTCCGTCGATATCGGAAAGCAGGATCAGAAGATCGGCTCCGATCAGTCCGGCGATGACGGCTGACAGGGTATCGTTATCACCAAAAGATTCCAGTTTCTCAAGCTCATAGCTGGAAATGGAGTCATTTTCGTTTACGACTGGAATTGCCCCGACATTCAGAAGTTCCTCAAATGTATTTCTGGCATTGTGACGGTTCAGATTGTTGACCATAGTATTCTTGGTCATCAGGATCTGTGCCGCAACCTGATTGTACTCCGCAAAAAGTTTCTGATAGATCATCATAAGCTTTGCCTGTCCTACTGCGGAACATGCCTGCTTCTTCTTAAGTTCAGCCGGTTTCTCATGAAGTCCGAGAGCGGAAGCACCTACCGCAACAGCACCGGAAGTTACCAGTACCACATCCTTGCCCTGATTGTGAAGGTCGCTCAATTCACGTACCAGCACTTCCAGTTTACGCAGGTTCAGTTTATTGGTTTCTTTGTGGATCAGAGAGGAAGAACCTACCTTTACCACAATACGCTTTTTGTCTTTTAACATCTCACGGTAATTCATCGTTATGTCTCTCCAAGTATATTTTATTGCCGTTTCCCGGCAGAGCATTTATTGTTTATCTGGTGATTCCAAGATCATCGAGGGCTTTGGCCTGCTTTTTCTCCATGACAGCAGCTTCTTCCGGAGTCATATGGTCGTATCCGAGAAGATGAAGCATGCTGTGTGCAAACAGGAAGCTGAACTCGCGCTCAATGCTGTGACCGTATTCCTGTGCCTGGGAATAAACTCTGTCTACGGAGATCATCACATCTCCAAGAAGCAGTTCATCGGTATCCAGGTCAAAATATTCGTCCTTCTCATCGATCACAGAATAGTCTGCCGGTTTCTCAAACGGGATCATCGGGAAAGAAAGCACGTCTGTCGGTGCATCGATCAGACGAAATTCCGCATTTACCTTGCGGATCTCTTCGTTGTCTGTGATGACCAGGTTTACGCTGATCTCATACGGGCATTCCTCCAGTTCCAGGATATGGGATGCTACTTTCTCGGCGAGTTTCTCATAAGGGATCTCTAATTTGCGTTCGGTTTCATACTCGATCTGAATGGTCATTTCTTCTTCTCCTCACTGCGGCGTGTGGTGCGTCTTGCCGGCTTCTGTTTCTTCTCATAGTCATCGTAAGCCTGTACGATCTGCTGTACCAGTGGATGACGCACGACATCCTTGCTGGTAAGCTGGCAGAATCCGATATCATCAATCTTCTTAAGGACTTTGGCAGCGACATCAAGTCCGGATACCGCGTCTCTCGGAAGGTCCTTCTGGGAAGCGTCACCGGTCACAACTACCTTGGAGCCAAAGCCGATACGTGTCAGGAACATCTTCATCTGCGCCGGTGTCGTATTCTGTGCCTCATCCAGAATGATAAACGCATTATCAAGGGTACGTCCTCGCATGTAAGCAAGCGGGGCAACCTCGATCAGCCCGCGCTCCATATTCTTGGCAAAGCTGTCTGCTCCCATGATCTGATACAGAGCATCATAAAGCGGGCGGAGATACGGGTCTACCTTACTCTGAAGGTCTCCCGGGAGAAAACCAAGTTTCTCTCCGGCCTCAATCGCCGGTCTGGTAAGGATGATACGGCTGACTTCCTCATTGCGGAATGCAGTCACCGCCATCGCCATTGCCAGATAAGTCTTACCGGTTCCTGCCGGTCCGATGCCGAATACGATCATTTTTTTGCGGATCTGCTCTACATATTCCTTCTGTCCAAGAGTCTTGGGCTTGATGGGGCGTCCCTGTATCGTGTTGCAGATAAAATCCTTATCTATCTCTGTAAGTACCTGATTTCGCTCTTCCATGGCAAGTGACAGTGCATAGGTCACATTCTGTCGGGTAATGGTATTTCCCTTGCCTGCAAGTGTTACCAGTTCTTCTATCAGCTTCTTCGCCTGAGTTGCGCTTCCGTCTGTACCCAGGATCTTTAAACTGCCGTCTCTGGATATCAGTGTTACATTCAGGGTGCGCTCGATCAGCTTGAGATGCTCGTCAAACTGGCCGAACACATTTCCCTCCAGATCTGCGGGGACCTGAGTGTGTAACTCAATAATGCTGTTAGTCATTCTCTGTTGTCCTTTCTTCGGGCTGCTCCTGTATTTCTACGGGAACCTCCCTTCCGGTTTTTTCTATGATTTCCAAAGACCCTTTGCTGATGCAGGTCTTATGGTCAACCTCTATTTTAACATTATTTGCAGATATTTGAAGCCCTTTTTCCATTAATTTTTTCTCATAAGCCTGTAAAATCTCCCATGATACGATCTTTGCCTCTTTTTCTGTGCGTTTTTTTGCGGTTTTACGATATTCTTTTCTGACGATTTTCCCATAAGATGCAGGAAGAAAAAAGTTCTCTGTTACCTGCCAGGGATGATATTCAACAGATTGTTGCCATCCGTTTTCTTTCTTTCCCCCGAAAGTAAAGATCCAGTTTCCCAGCCGGACACAGCCGCCCTTTTTTTCTGTTCCTGCAAAAACTTCTTCCTGATACTCCATCGGAACTTCGTGATAATACGCCAGTTTGTACTGGATATAGACATCCGCATCTGCTTTTACATATTGATATTGATAAACTTCCTGACTGTCATTCTTCAGTTCCAGCACACCAGAGACCAGAATATCCCCTTTTTTGCAGGTATCGCCCGGATGAAGCAGCGGGACTCCTGCACGGGTGACCATTTTTACGATCGTTCCGTCCTTCTCTGCTGCCAGACTGCTGGCAGTCTGCTCCTTTGGCATATCATCTCCTGAAAAAATCCCTTCCTGCACTTCAAGGGTCAGCCTGGTTCCCTCCAGTTTTGCAGAAACCCAGGTGATTTCCGGATATTTTTCCCGGACTGCCGCGGCAATCTCACTACAGTTTATCTTCTTTCTTGAAATCCCATGTGTAATACCCTGATCGTCCAGAAACTCCAGGATCTCGCCTGTACTGCATTGTCTGTTACCCTCGATCCGAATATTCCAGATATGTCCTGATAAAAATATAAGAAGTCCAATGCACAGCAAAATCCCAAGAAAAAATGCCTTTCTTTTTTTGCTTCGATAAAAAAAGAAGGGCAGTCCATGTTTTTCAACAATATGTATCCTGACACCTGTCTTCCGACAGAGCGGACCAAGAAGAAAAAAATCTTTCACAGCGAGAATCCCTGTCAGAGCTCCATCAGGATGACAGCAAAGATTTCGGATGCAGATTTTTCTTCCCCGGCAGAGGTTCAGAAAACGCTCCGTCTGTTCTCCCCGGACCTGAATCTTTATGCAACCCTTCCAAAAGCAGATCAGCTTTTCCATAAACACCTCTATCGTTCCAGGATTATTTCTGACAGAATCCCCTCTATCTGCATCTCTTCCGGTGTATACCACAGGATTTTCAAGCCTTTCCCATGGATCACCAGTTTGCCGGAAAATGTCAGGATGATCAGTTCCTGCGGCTCATAACGAAGGATACTTCTGTAATTCCCTATCTGTATCTGGCTCTTGCCGGTAACCGTAAAAACCGATTCTTTTAAAGCCAGATCCCGTGGGATCTCCAGTGCCTCCACCAGGTTTTCCCTCCATTGCTCTTTCTTTTTCATAGAAAAAATCTCCGGCTTTTCTTTTAAATATATGCCGGAGATTTTTATTTAGACTTTTTATGAAGTTTTATTTTGGTTCACGGAACAGTACCATAGAAAACCACAGGATCGTATTTCCGCCAAGATTATATTCCATTACCTCACGCTCTACGATCTCACTGACTACAACACCGTGGCTTTCAAGACAGGGGTGCATCCTCTCCGGATGTCTGCATGGCTCGCCCTTAAGATAAGCGCATTCCTTACAGATATCACAGGATTCTGTCGAAAGGGTAAAGGTATCAAATCCCTCACCTTTAAGATATTCTGCCACAGCGGTCGTAAGTTCTTCATGTGCATCTCTGGTAGAAAGCATTTCCTCCATATTCATAATGTCAGAAACCTCTGCTACGCTGGAAAAAAAGACAGCATGGTCATAACTGTGGATTCTGTCCTCACATTCCTTAAGGGTCCCAACCGCCGGTGGACAGGCCCAGGTCGTTCCGTAACGTTCGCATTCCTGCTGACAGACGATCCGCACCCGTTCTGCCACTGACAAAGCCTTCGCGTCCAGAAGACGGTATTCATAGATCGGATAGTCCGATATAAATTCCTCAAATTTCGTTGTATTTAACTCAGCCGCCATTGGACAGCCTCCCTCTTCCTTAGTCCAGAATGATCAGTGCCATGAAAACAAGATCTTCATCGCCGCTGTTTGTAAGGCCATGTCCCTGACCGTCCGGTGTAAAGGTCACATCTCCGGCACTTACCATGCGGAGTGTTCCATTGTCGCTGTAGATTCCCTTTCCGGAAAGGATATAATAGGTCTCACTCTCATTGTGATGCTCATGGTATCCAAGAGAACATCCCGGCTCCAGAGTCACCTCTGCATATAGTCTGCATTTGCCATTTAACTGTTTTTCGTCCAGAAGGCGCTTGATCAGTGCATGTCCCTGGCCGCCTGCCATATTTTCTACACGTTCTGTTGTCATCTTTGTTTCCTCCTTTTCTTGTAAAAAATTATTTATGATAAGGCTCATGGTTCAGAATCCGGTATCCCCGGTAGATCTGCTCCAAAAGGATCATCTGCATCAACTGATGAGGGAAAGTCATCCTGGAAAAGCTCAGTTTAAAATCAGCACGGTCAAGGACTTTATCTCCAAGACCCAGAGAACCGCCGATCACAAACGCGATCGAACTCTTTCCCTCTA
>NZ_FR886748.1:0-20652 GCF_000436615.1 Blautia sp. CAG:237 | reverse complement strand
CTCTTTCCCTCTACTCCAAGCTGTCCGATCTTCTGTGACAGCTGTACAGAATCCAGCATTTTGCCGTCGATCGCAAGCGCGATCACATAGTCATTGTCACGGATGTGCTTCATCAGACGCTCTGCCTCTGTCGCCTTGATCTGTTCGTTCAATGCATCAGAAGCCTTATCCGGTGTCTTCTCATCCGGAACCTGGCAGAATGTCAGTTTGCAGTAACGGCTTAAACGCTTTGCATACTCAGCAATGCCGTCATTCAGATATTTTTCTTTGATCTTACCAACTGTTAAAATACGGATTTCCATTATACGTTATGTTCCTCTATATAAGTTTCAAATTCTTCCATGGACATCAGGACCTTACGTGGCTTCGTGCCTTCCTCCGGACCGACCACGCCGGCATCAGAAAGCTGGTCCATGATCCTTGCTGCCCTGTTAAAGCCGATCTTGAACATTCTCTGCAACATACCGATCGAAGCTCTTTCTTTCTCAATGATGAATTTGCCTGCATCCACAAAGTAGATATCATTCTCATCATTTCCACCGGAAGAACCGCCTGAGAGGCTGATCGTATTTACCTGCTGCTCGATCTGCGGATTATATGTCACCTTCGGATTCTTATCCGCAAGGAATTCCACAATGCTGCTGACTTCCTCATCGGAGACAAAAGCCCCCTGCAGTCTGGCCGGTTTCTGATATCCCTGCGGATAAAACAGCATATCACCTTTTCCGAGCAGCTTCTCTGCACCGTTCATATCGAGGATCGTTCGTGAATCGACGCCAGAGGAAACAGAGAATGCAATCCTCGACGGCATATTCGCCTTGATCAGTCCTGTGATGACATTGACAGACGGTCTCTGCGTCGCAATGATCAGATGGATGCCTGCTGCACGTGCAAGCTGTGCCAGACGGCAGATCGCATCCTCTACCTCTCCCGGTGCGACCATCATAAGGTCCGCAAGCTCGTCTACGATGATCACGATCTGCGGCATCGGTTTCTGCGGGGTTCCACCCTCCGGAACTGCCATGTTACTGATCTTGCGGTTATATTCACCCAGATTTCGAACGCCATACTCAGCAAAAGTATTATAACGACTCATCATCTCGGACACTGCCCAGTTGAGTGCTCCTGCAGCTTTCTTTGGGTCTGTGACGACCGGGATGAACAGATGCGGGATGCCATTATAGACACTTAACTCAACTACCTTCGGGTCGATCATGATAAGCTTGACTTCCTCCGGCGATGCTTTGTACAGAATACTGATGATCAGTGTATTGATACATACAGATTTACCGGAACCGGTCGCACCTGCGATCAGAAGGTGCGGCATCTTGGCAATATCTGTGACTACCGGTTTGCCCGCAATATCCTTACCTACAGCAAAGGACAGTTTGGATTTCGCCCCCTGAAATTCCTGGGACTGCAGGATTTCCCGGAGCATGACCGCATGATTTTCCTTATTAGGGACCTCGATCCCTACAGCAGCCTTGCCCGGGATCGGAGCCTCGATACGGATATCCGGAGTCGCAAGATTCAGTTTGATATCATCTGCGAGATTGACGATCTTGCTTACCTTGACTCCCATCTCCGGCTGTAATTCATAACGGGTTACGGTAGGACCGCAGCTCACATTTGTGATTGTGACATTCACGCCAAAGTTGTGCAGGGTTTCCTGTAGTTTCTTAGCTGTCTTGCGAAGATGTGCATCAGAGTCTCCCTGCGATTTGCCATCTCCACGTTTCAGAAGTTTCAGCGGTGGATAATGGTATTCCTTTGGAATTTCTGAAGGTGCGGAAGTAATTTCTTTCTGAATATTGGTAATACCACTCTGGATTTCCTGCTCAGAAGATTTCGGATTCTTTTTCTGAGATGTCGTAGATTCTGCGGCCGGCTGTTCTGCTGTCTGCACCTCTGCCGTATGTTCCGGCTGAACCTCTCTCTTAAGCTGTTCCTGCCAGTCAGCTCCCTGATATGCGTCCTCTTCTTCATCTGGCATTTCTTCTACCGGTTCGCTCTGAATCTCCGGTATTATGGTTTCTGGAATTTCTTCTTCTGGTTCATCCTGATATGCAGCAGGAATTTCTTCTTTCTCCATCGGTGCTTCCTGTCTGGAAAAATCCGGAAAAGCAGGAGCTGAATTCTCATCCTCAGAATCTCTGACTGCTTCTGCTCTCTGAATCCTGAATTCCAGCTGTCCCTGACTGCTTTCCTCCGTCTTGACAGATTCCTGCGGAAGTGGCATCTCCTCTGCCGGAAGCGGTGTCAGTTCCGGCTTCGCAGGCGGTGTCAGTTTGGTTCCCTCAAGAAATTCATGTTTCCTTGATTTCTGTTCAGGCTCGTCCTCATCATCTGCTTCTTCTGTAAGTGCTTCCTTCAGAGCTTTCATACGCTCTGCCTGTCTCTGTTCCCTGCGTAGTTTCCTTTCCTGCTGGCGGAGTTCTCTCCTGAGATCTCTTTCCGGCTGTCCTTCCATATAACGCTCGTGACCGCCTCTTGCCAGCTCACAGATCCCGTCCCAGACGCGAAAGATAAATCCGAAGAAAGATTTCTGCGTAACCAGGATCATCGTAATTAACAATACAAGCAGAATAATCACACATCCGCCAACCACACCAAATGCGGAAGTGGTTGAAATACAGATCGCGCCTCCGATCACACCGCCTCCCGTATGGTATTCGGACGAAATTCTGTAATATTCCGAAAAGGTAGTGTCTGCCATATATCCCTCTGTCAGAAGCTGGATCAGACCGCACAGGAAGATCCAGAATATAATTCCTGCCAGAACTTTCTTATATGCAAGCAGATTTTTCCTGTTGGATATAAGAAATACTGCACATCCAAAAAGCAAAACCGGAAAAAGATATGCCAGAAGCCCCATAATTCCAAAAGATGCCTTACTGATACTGCCTCCAACAGTTCCTCCCATCCCAAGATTGCTGATGATCAGAATCACTGAAGCCGCAAAGAAAATCCAGAGAATAATCTCTGTCTGGAATCCACTGGTAACTCCCTGCTTCTTTGTAGTCGTTTTCTTTGCAGCTGCTTTCTTTCCGGCGGTTTTTCTCCTGGAAGTGGCCTTGGTGGTTCCTCTTCTGTTACTTTGTTTCTTTGCTGCCATTTCGGGCACCCTCCTACTATTTCAACTCACAGCTATAGCTTCACGAAGTCTGAAGCCCCGGCTGCCTAAAGCATATAATGTTACTGTTCACTCCGTTCACAGTAACTTGGTCAAAATGCATTCCAAATCACCTTCGGTGATGGCATTTTGCCCTGTATGTCTCGGGATTTTGCCATATTCATGGCAAAACGCCTCGCGGAATACTACCTGTGAATAGTAACCACATAATTCATGATCAGTGTCACAAAACCGATCACAAAACAATAAATAGCAAATCCACGAAATCTGCCTTTCTGAACAAGCTTCAGACAATAGCGGATCACAAAAGATGCCACAATACCTGAAATAACCATTCCGAGTACATAAGTAAAACCAAGCCCTACTGTCATAGCAGGCGAACCAAACTGTCCCAGTTCCATAACCAGTGATCCCAGAATTGCCGGAATAGATAAAATATAAGAATATTTCACTGCAAAAGTACGGCTGAACCCGCTCATCAGTCCTGCACTGATCGTCAGACCACTTCTGGAAAGTCCCGGAAAGACAGAAAGTCCCTGGCTGATTCCAATCCACATTGCATTAGAAAGACTTGCATCCTTGGCAGCCTTCGTACCGCCTGCCCGGCTGAGGTCGATCACAAGCAGGACAATTCCTGTGATCAGAAGTCCTGCACTTGAAACCAGAGTGGAATCTGCGACCAGCACAACCAGTCTCCTTGACGTATATCCCAGAAACATCGTCGGGATCATGGAAACAAAAAGCAGCACGACAAACTTACGATATGTATTGCTGATGATTCTGGCATAATGAAGCTGCTTGCCGGTTCTTTTGTTGTAGAAATACAAATGAAAATTTCCTACGATATCCATGGTCATGTCCAGAATCTCGTAAAGAATGTGCCTGATATCCTTCTGAAAAGTCATAAACACAGCACCGAGAGTACCCACATGCAGCATGGCTTCCAGCAAAACACCAGCATTATGATCCATTCCAAAAAAATTCTCAAGAATACTGAGATGTCCGAAACTGCTTACAGGAAGAAACTCTGTAATTCCCTGTACAATAGCTAATAAAATAACATATAAAACTGTCATACTCTTTTCCTTTTCTTTTCATACAGTCTGTGTCTTATTGTTACTGTTGCGACACATCAACACTGGTCAGTATAACATATTTTTTTTTAACTTACAAGTTTCCAAACATTTGTTTGTAAAACAAAAAAATCCCGATCAGCTCAACATGGAGTTGACCGGGATTTCCTGCATTTAAATATTATTTATTTTTGAGATATTCATCGATACCTCTGGCTCCAGCTTTACCTGCTCCCATGGCAAGGATAACAGTAGCTGCACCTGTAACGGCATCACCGCCGGCATATACGCCGTCTTTGGATGTCTTACCGGTTTCTTCCTCAGCAACGATACATCTTCTCTTGTTGATCTCAAGTCCCTTGGTTGTAGAAGAGATCAGCGGGTTCGGGGAAGTACCAAGTGACATGATAACAGTATCTACATCCATGTCATACTCAGATCCTGGGATTTCTACAGGACGACGTCTTCCGGAAGCATCCGGCTCGCCGAGTTCCATCTTGACAACCTTCATACCGTTTACATGTCCGCTCTCATCAACAAGGATTTCCTTCGGATTGGTAAGAAGATCAAAAATAATTCCCTCTTCCTTAGCGTGATGAACTTCCTCTGCTCGTGCAGGAAGCTCTGCTTCACTTCTTCTGTATACGATATGTACTTCTGCACCAAGTCGCAGAGCTGTTCTTGCAGCATCCATTGCTACGTTACCACCGCCGACAACGGCAACTTTCTTGCCTGCTGCGATCGGTGTATCATAAGAATCATCGAATGCTTTCATCAGGTTGCTTCTTGTCAGGTATTCGTTTGCGGAGAATACGCCGCTTGCGTTCTCTCCCGGGATTCCCATGAACATCGGAAGACCTGCACCGGAGCCGATGAATACAGCTTCAAATCCTTCGTCCTCGATCAGCTGGTCGATAGTTGTGGATTTACCGATGACAACGTTTGTTTCGAATTTAACGCCAAGTTCTTTGACTTTTTCGATTTCTTTCTTAACGACTTTCTGTTTTGGAAGACGGAATTCCGGGATACCATAAACAAGAACGCCGCCGAGCTCATGAAGAGCCTCGAATACAGTTACATCATAACCTGCTTTTGCAAGATCTCCTGCACAGGTAAGTCCGGACGGACCGGAACCGATAACTGCAACTTTGTGTCCATTCTTAACTTCTGCTCCAGCTGGTTTGATGTCATGCTCCAGAGCGTAGTCAGCAACGAATCTCTCCAGTTTACCGATGGAAACAGCCTCGCCCTTCTTACCGCGGATACACTGTCCCTCACACTGGGATTCCTGTGGACATACACGACCGCAGATAGCCGGAAGAGCGGAAGATAATCCGATCACCTTGTATGCTTCTTCGATGTTGCCTTCTTTGATCTGCTCGATGAATCCTGGAATGTTGATGGATACCGGACATCCCTCTACACATTTCGGTTTCTTGCAGCCTAAACATCTCTGTGCTTCTTCTACTGCTTCTTCCTGATTGTATCCAAGACAAACTTCTTCAAAGTTTGTTGCACGTACCTTCGGATCCTGCTCTCTTACAGGAACTTTATTTAACATTTTTGCATCTGCCATTACTTGTCACCTCCGCACTGTCCGCATCCGCCGTGATGGGTATCGCCTTCCTGAAGCTTCAGTAATGCACGTCCCTCTTCGGTCTTGTACATCTGGCTTCTCTTCATAGCCTGATCGAAATCAACGAGATGTCCGTCGAATTCCGGTCCGTCTACGCAGGCAAATTTGATCTCATCGCCAACCTGAAGACGGCAGGCACCGCACATACCTGTTCCGTCAACCATGATCGGGTTCATGCTGACAATGGTATGGATACCAAGCTTCTTGGTAAGGAGACAGACGAATTTCATCATGATCATCGGTCCAATCGCAACACAGACATCATAGCTCTTACCTTCATTTGTAACAAGGTCTTCGAGAGTCTTGGTTACCATACCGGAACGGCCGTAAGATCCGTCGTCTGTTGTAACATAAAGGTTGGAAACAGCCGCAAGTTCTTTCTCAAGGATCACCATGTCCTTAGTCTTGGAGCCAAGGATCACATCTGCGGTGATTCCGTGCTCATGGAGCCATTTTACCTGTGGGTAAACAGGTGCTGTACCAACACCTCCGGCAACGAATACCATTTTTTTCTTCTTGAGTTCTTCGATGTCTTCATGAACGAACTCAGAAGGACATCCCAGAGGTCCTACGAAGTCACGGAAAGAATCTCCTGCTTTTAATTCGGACATCTTGATTGTGGATGCTCCGACTTCCTGGAACACGATGGTAATAGTTCCTTCTTCACGATCGTAATCGCAGATGGTAAGTGGAATTCTCTCACCCTTCTCGTCCATCTTAACAATAATGAACTGTCCTGGCTGACAATGGCTTGCTACACGCGGTGCATGTACGACCATGAGATGGATCTTGGCTGCCAGTGTTTCGGCTTTTAAAATCTTATACATTGTTCCCCTCCTAGCGTATATTCATTCAATCCTCTATTAATAATACGCTAAAATTGCTTCTATTACAAGGGGAATATTCAAAACCATACTAAATATGCATGCTTTTTCATAGTATTTTTACAAAAAAAGCCCTTTTAAGCCTCTTTTTTCTTCTATCATCTGATGCAATTTTCCAAGTGCTTCACGGATTCCGCCAACTTCATCGATCAGGCCCTCCCTTACAGTTTCCTCCCCTTCCAGAAGCGTTCCGACATCTTTTACAAGCTGACTGGTATCCAGCATCAATTCTTCGAGACGTCGCTGTGACGCTCTGGAATGTGAAGCAATAAAACTGGTGATACGGTCCTGGATCTTTTCCATATTGCGGTACGTCTGGGCAACGCCGATGAACATGCCGCTGGAACGGACCGGATGGATGACCATCGTCGCACTCGGCACGACAAAAGAATAATCCGCAGATACAGCCATCGGAACTCCGATGGAATGCCCGCCTCCGAGTACAAGAGAAACGGTAGGAACACTTAAAGACGCGATCATCTCCGCGATCGCAAGTCCTGCCTCCACATCACCGCCGACCGTGTTCAGAAGGATCAGAAGGCCCTCGATCTCCTCATCATCCTCGATCATCGCAAGTTTTGGCAGCACATGTTCATACTTGGTCGTCTTGCTCTGCGAAGGAGCCGCATCGTGCCCTTCCACCTCACCGATGATCGTCAGAAGTTCAATCTTATGATTTCTCCTGTTCTGATCCAGCGTCACCTCTCCGGTCTCTTTGATCTCTTTATTCTCCTGCTCTCTCCGGTCAAGCTCTTTCTGTTTTTCGTCATTTTTTTCGGACATAAAAATACCTCCATGTGATTGTTCATGGAGGTATTCTGTGTAAACATATGGATTTTTATACGTTGTACGAGATCATTCGTCCCAGTTTGTCCAGACATCTGTGACGTCATCATCTTCATCGAGGAGGTCCAGAGTCTTCTGAAGGTTCTTGATATCCTTCTCGTCTGTAAGCTCTACGTATGTCTGTGGAACCATGGCAACCTGTGCCTCAAGCATCGGTACGCCAGCCTGCTCCAGTGCTTCTCTTACTGCGCTGAAATCATCCGGAGCGGTAAGTACTTCGTAGCTGTCTTCTTCTTCGCTGAAATCCTCTGCGCCTGCATCCAGTGCAGTCATCATCAGATCGTCAGCATCCATCTCGCACTCTTCTTTGTCGATGATGATCTGACCTTTCTGGTCGAACATGAAGGATACACATCCCTGTGTTCCGATGCTTCCATATCCCTTGGTGAAAGCGTTTCTTACGTTACTTGCTGTACGGTTCTTGTTGTCAGTCAGAGTCTCAACGATGATCGCAACACCGTTCGGACCATAACCTTCATAAGTAGCATGCTCGTAGTTGTCAGCAGAATCAGCACCTGCTGCCTTCTTGATACCACGGTCGATCGTATCGTTCGGCATGTTGTTTGCTTTTGCTTTCGCGATAACATCACGAAGTTTGCTGTTGTTGTTCGGATCCGAACCGCCAGCTTTGACTGCCATAACGATTTCACGACCGATCACGGTAAAGATCTTACCTTTTTTTGCATCATTTTTTTCTTTTTTATGCTTGATGTTCGCAAATTTTGAATGTCCTGACATTTCTCTCGTTCTCCTTTTGTTTCTTATCTTTTTGTAAACCCTGCTAAAAAGCCGGTAAACCTGCATAATTACTGATAAAATATAGCACTTTCCTTCGGATTCGTCAAGAATAACTGCTCAAAAAGTAAGCTCCAGGCTGATTTCCAGCGCATGGTTCACCTTATCAAGCATCGCCTGGTCAAGATGACAGACTTTATCCTTGAGTCTCCGCTTGTCGATCGTCCGCAGTTGTTCCAGAAGGATCACCGAATCCCTCTCAATGCCATACGCAGACGCATCGATCTCTATATGTGTCGGCAGCTTCGCCTTGTTCATCTTTGATGTAATTGCTGCACAGATCACAGTCGGGCTGTGCCGGTTGCCGACATCATTCTGAATGATCAGCACCGGACGGATCCCGCCCTGCTCGCTTCCGACCACAGGCCGCAGATCTGCATAAAAGATATCCCCTCTTTTAATTACCACACAATTCACACTCCGATTCTTCTGTTACTGTCTGTTTATGACAGCTCCATTCTTTTTCTCAGAAATTAGTATTTCCATTTTTTTCTCGTGTATACATGTGTGGTATTTTACGCTGTTTTCTAGTTAAAGAAGGTCAGCTCTCCCCATTCTTTGCCGTCTTTGATGTAGACTCTCGGCACTCGTTTACTGATATCACAGGCAAATTCATAGGAAAAACGTCCGGAAAGATCACCAAACTTCTCAATGCTTATGAACTCCTTGCCGTCTTTTCCGATCAGAGTCACTTCATCTCCGGCCTTTGCGTCCGGGATCTTTGTGATATCTACCATGAACTGATCCATGCAGACTCTTCCAAGGATCGGTGCCTTTTTGCCGTGGATCAGAACCCATCCCTTATTGGAAAGAGAACGCGGATAGCCGTCTGCGTATCCCACCGGGATCGTTGCGACTTTCATTTCTTTCTTGGCAGTAAACGTTCCGCCATAGCTGAACGCCGCTCCTGGTTCCACGGTTTTGATGTAAGAAATATGGCTCTTGAGTTCCATTGCCGGGATCAGTTTCACGATATCTCTCTCCACTTCATTGGAAGGATAGATTCCATAGATCGTAATACCCGCACGGACTGCATTTAAGTTTGCCTCCGGCACACGGATGATCCCTGCGCTGTTAGAGCAGTGCTTCATCGGAATCTGAATGCCTGCATCCTCCAGAAGTTTTGCAAAATTCAGATAACGGTTAAGCTGGTCGATCGCCGGGCTTCTGTCTGTCTCGTCTGCTCTTGCAAAATGAGTGAACATTCCCTCGATCTTCAGATTTGGAAGCTGGGAGATCTTTTTGATCTCTTCGACACTTTCCTGTCTGTCTGCAAATCCAATACGGCTCATACCGGTATCAAGACCGATATGGATATGTACATCTCTTCCCTGACGCTGCGCTTCTTCTGAAAGTTTCTGTGCCATCTCATAGGTGCAGACAGTTAAACGGATCTCCTTTGCGATCATTTGTGTGAAATATTCTTCAAAAACGATTCCAAGGATCAGAATCGGTTTTTTCACACCAAAGGTACGAAGCTGCAATGCTTCCTCCGGTGTCGCAACTGCAAATCCCCAGATATAGTCATAGTCTTCGATCAGACGTGCGATCGCCTCTGCGCCATGTCCATATCCGTCTGCCTTGATGACAGCAACGATCTTGGTACCCTTGGC
This sequence comes from Blautia sp. CAG:237, assembly GCF_000436615.1. Taxonomy (NCBI): domain Bacteria; kingdom Bacillati; phylum Bacillota; class Clostridia; order Lachnospirales; family Lachnospiraceae; genus Blautia; species Blautia sp. CAG:237. Next base: position 10,672 of record NZ_FR886748.1, on the reverse strand, counting down.
AATGTTTTTCTTCATCTCTGCAAAGTTATGTGCGATCGCATCCAGGGATACGACGGCCTTTACTCTTTCGAATTTTTTCATGATCTTTATCTCCTTACTGCGTAATGCAATTATTTTTATCTGGATTTTTGAAACTTATCAGAGTTCCTGCATAGTTTCTCTGTCTTTAAGAACTTTCGCCGCTGCCCGCGCAATGTCTCCGGCTTTCATTCCGTAAGTGCCTTTTTCCTCGACAGCCTTATCTCCTGCCAGCCCGTGAAGGAATACGCCAAAAGCCGCCTGCTTTGCCAGATCCACCGTATTCTCCGGATCTGAACGGAATGCACACAGAACCCCTGCCAGGATCCCCGACAGGACATCCCCGCTTCCCGCAGTCGCCATTCCTGGATTCCCGCTTTGATTGATCCAGCAAAAATCCCTCTTCGGATCTGCAACAACAGTCACTGCATCTTTGAGCACACAGACCACGCCATTTTCCCTTGCAAAATTCGATGCTGTCCAAATGAGATTTTGCTGAATTTCCGGTATGGAGAGTGCCCGATCCGCTGCTTCTGAAAACAATCCGCTATTTTTAGAAGTCATAAAATTTTCACTCAGCCGACTCGTCTCGCCAAGATGCGGCGTACAGATCACCTGGCTGTGCTGAAGATATTTCTTCCACTCCGGATGTTTCGAGAGCAGGTTCAGTCCATCCGCATCCATGATCACAGGTTTCCCCATTCTCTGCGCATGGGCAAGATAAAATTCTGTTTTCCGTGCACTTTTCTCAGACTGTCCAAGTCCTGGTCCGATCACCACAATGTCGCACCAGTGCATTGCATTAACCCATGCTTCGTTGCCGCCAGCATCATCTGCAAACATCGCCTCCGGAAGAAGCGTCTGCAGTGGAATGCGATTCTCCTCATCCGTCAGGATCTTGACCATCCCGGCTCCGGCAGCGAAGGCGCCCTCTGCACAGAGATACGCTGCCCCGCACATTCCTTTGCTTCCGGCAACGACAAGAACCTTGCCAAACGTACCCTTGTTCCCATTCGCGGCGCGCAGAGGAAGCTTCTGGAGATCTTTTTTCTCAAGTGCCGCTTTCTGTGTCGGAAGATCCGGATTCTCGTAGATGCCGACATCTGCTACAACAATTTTTCCCGCAAAATTTTTGCCTGGATAAAAACACAAGCCTGTTTTACGGAATGCAAACGTCACCGTCAGATCCGCACGAAATGCGATTCCAAGCTCTCTGCCCGTGTTGCTGCATACCCCGGACGGCAGATCTACCGCCACTTTCCATGCAGAAACCTCGTTCAAAGCCTGAATGACTTCTCTGTATTTTCCTTCGATCGAGCGGTCAAGCCCAACGCCGAAGATGGCATCTACTATAGTAGTATATTCTCCTGCTGCCAGGTTATTCACCAGAGGAACCTGATAATTCTCTGCGATCTTAAGCTGGCGGCGTGTTTCCTTTGTGCGGTGATCCGGATTTCCGAGCATATAGATTTCCGCGTTATATCCATGCAGATGCAGGATCCTGGCGATCGCGACTCCGTCTCCGCCGTTGTTCCCGCCTCCGCAGACGCACAAGATCCGCTGTTTCTGTGACATTTCCGCAAAATGTCCTTCCATTGCATCCACAACAGCCAGTGCCGCCCGTTCCATCAGCACACAGGACGGAACTCCCATTCCGGTAATGGTGCAGCCATCCAGTGCTTTCATTTCCGATCCGCCTACAATTCGTTTCATCTGATATCTCCTCGATATACGATACAAAGCAAAAAGCTGTTACGCAGCCGCCTTCATTAAGGAGCCGGGTAACAGCCTCTTGCTGTCCTCATGTTATGATTGCTGCTCTTCCACGTGTTCCTGACGATATTGACTGAGATTGTAAGATAACGTCATCAGACTCTCAGAAAGATGTACGTTCTCTACAATGACATCCTCCGGAGTCTCCAGATCGATATGTGCAAAATTCCAGATTGCCTTGATACCATTCTCGATCAGGATATCTGCCATATCCTTCGCCTTGTTCTTCGGCAGTGTGAGAATCGCAATCTCAATATTCTTCTCTCTGAGGAAGAATGGGAGATTACTGATCATCTGGATCTCAATTCCACGGACCGCGATGCCCTCCAGTACCGGATTGACATCAAAAATCCCTTCCAGCTTAAAGCCACGTTTTTCAAAGTCAACGTAATTGGCAAGTGCCTGTCCAAGATTACCGGCACCGATGATGATCATCGGATGTACCTCATCCAGTCCAAGGATCTTACCGATTTCTGTATAGAGATATTTCACATTATAACCGTATCCCTGCTGCCCAAATCCTCCAAAATTATTCAAATCCTGGCGGATCTGCGATGCTGTGACACGCATTTTCTTACTAAGATCATTGGAAGATATACGTTCAACATTGTCTTCCAGTAACTCGCCAAGATAGCGATAATACCGGGGCAGTCTCTTAATTACAGCTTTTGATATCTGTTTTGCTTCCACCGTTGTCCCCTCCTTATACTTTCCTGTTAATTATACCGAAATGTTATTTTATTGTCAATCAATGTTGTCAAATCTATACAATTTTTGAGGAAATTTCCTTTACAAAGCCATCATTTAACCTTATAATCATAGCGTATATTGACTTTGGAGGAATATTTATGATTTTATCGTGTCAGGGCATCAGCAAATCTTTTGGCGAAAAAGTCATTTTGAACGATGCCTCATTTCATATAGAAGAGCGTGAAAAAGCCGCTCTCATCGGCAACAACGGAGCAGGTAAGACAACCCTTCTCCGTATTATAATGAATGAAATTTCTGCGGATTCCGGTCAGGTCGTTCTGATGAAGGACAAGAAGATCGGTTATCTCGCACAGTATCAGGATGTCAGCGGACACCGCACCGTCTATGAGGAACTGCTCACAACCAAGCAGTACATCATCGACATGGAAGACCGCATGCGTGCGATCGAAGTCCAGATGAAAAACGCTTCCGGCGAGGAACTTGACCGTCTGATGAACACCTACACCCGCCTGACCCACGAATTTGAGCTGGAAAACGGCTATGCCTACAAGAGCGAGCTGATGGGTGTCCTCAAGGGTCTTGGCTTTACGGACGAAGATTTTGCCAAACAGGTCGAAACTCTCTCCGGTGGACAGAAGACCCGTGTCGCTCTTGGTAAACTCCTGATCTCCAAGCCGGACATTCTTCTCCTCGATGAGCCGACCAACCACCTCGACATGGAGAGTATTTCCTGGCTGGAAACTTATCTTCTGAATTATCCGGGTGCTGTATTTATCGTCTCCCATGACCGTTATTTCCTTGATAAAGTTGTAACGAAGGTCATTGAGATCGATGCCGCCCAGGTCCGCATGTACAGTGGCAATTACTCCGCTTACGCCGAAAAGAAAGCACAGCTTCGTGACGCACAGTACAAGGCTTACCTTAACCAGCAGAGAGACATCAAGCACCAGGAAGCCGTCATCGTCAAGCTGAAATCCTTCAACCGTGAGAAATCCATCCGCCGCGCAGAAAGCCGTGAAAAAATGCTCGGTAAGATCCAGCGGATCGAGAAACCGACCGAGGTCCAGAGCCAGATGCGGCTTTCTCTGGAACCGAGAGTTGTCAGTGGAAACGATGTTCTCACGGTAGAAGAACTTTCCAAGAGCTTTCCGGAGCAGACACTTTTTACCGATATCTCTTTCCAGATCAAACGTGGTGAGCGCGTTGCCCTGATTGGAAACAACGGTACCGGCAAGACGACCATGCTCAAGATCCTCAACGATCTTATCCCGGCAGACTCAGGAACTTTTTCCCTGGGCTCCAAGGTTCAGATCGGATATTATGACCAGGAACACCATGTACTCCACGCGGAGAAGACGATCTTTGAGGAAATTTCCGATACTTACCCGACACTTACCGAGACAGAGATTCGAAACATGCTCGCCGCCTTCCTCTTTACCGGTGATGATGTTTTCAAAGTGATCTCCTCTCTCTCCGGTGGTGAGCGCGGCCGTGTTTCCCTCGCGAAGCTGATGCTCTCCGAGGCAAACTTCCTGATCCTCGATGAGCCGACCAACCACCTTGATATCGCTTCCAAAGAAATCCTCGAAGAAGCGCTGAACAGTTACACCGGTACGGTCTTTTATGTTTCTCATGACCGATATTTCATCAACCAGACCGCGACCAGGATCCTGGAACTGACCAATCAGGCCGTTGTCAACTATATCGGTGATTACGATTACTACCTTGAGAAAAAAGAAGAACTCACTGAGAAATACGCTCCGGTGCAGCAGGAAACTGTAACTGTGCAGGAAACCGCACCAGCCACAGCATCTGAAGGAAAGCTCACCTGGCAGCAGCAGAAAGAAGAACAGGCACGTAAGCGTAAGCAGGAAGCAGAACTTAAGAAAACAGAAGCGCGGATCGAAGAACTCGAAACCCGCGATAAAGAAATCGATGAAACACTGGTTCTCCCGGATGTCTGCACCAACGTCGGACGCTGTGCAGAACTCAGCCGCGAAAAAGACAAAATCCAACAAGAACTTGAAGAACTCTACGAAAAATGGGAAACCCTGGCGTAATGCCTTGGGTTTCCCATTTTTATCTTTTGATGTATTTTTAAATTAAAGTAATGTATCCAGAGTCTCTCTGATCGCAAGGATAAACTGCTCGCTGTTCAGTACGGTCGGATTCTCAATGCTGGTGATCAGTGCCAGGTCTTTGGTCATCTTTCCGGATTCGATGGTGGAAAGAGTTGCTTCTTCCAGTTTGTCTGCGAACTGTGCAAGTTTCTGATTTCCATCGAGTTCCCCACGTTTGCGTAGTGCTCCTGTCCATGCAAAGATGGTTGCAACGGAGTTTGTGGAAGTCTCGCCGCCCTCCAGATGACGATAATAATGTCTCTGTACCGTTCCGTGAGCAGCTTCATACTCATAGTATCCGTTCGGAGAAACAAGAACAGATGTCATCATCGCAAGAGAACCAAATGCAGAAGATACCATATCACTCATAACATCTCCATCGTAGTTCTTGCATGCCCAGATAAATCCACCCTCTGCTTTCATGACACGGGCTACGATATCATCGATCAGGCTGTAGAAGTAAGTAAGACCTGCTTCCTCGAATTTCTCCTTGAACTCATTGTCAAATACTGTCTGGAAGACCTGTTTAAATTTGGCATCGTAAGTCTTGGAAATGGTATCCTTCGCGCCAAACCATACATCCTGCTTGGTATCCAGTGCATAGTTGAAGCAGCTTCTTGCAAAACTCTCAATAGAAGCTTCCATGTTGTGCATACCCATGGCAACTCCCGGAGCCTTGAATTCCTGTACCAGAGCACGTTTCTCTTCTCCATCCTCGGAAGTATAGACAAGCTCTACTTTACCCGGTTTGTCAACGTACATCTCTGTGTTCTTGTAAATGTCCCCATATGCGTGACGTGCAAGAGTGATCGGTTTCTTCCAGTTGCGTACGCATGGCTCGATTCCCTTTACTACGATCGGGGCACGGAATACAGTTCCGTCCAGAATCGCACGGATTGTTCCGTTCGGGCTCTTGTACATTTTCTTGAGGTCGTATTCTTCCATACGTGCGTGGTTTGGAGTGATGGTCGCACATTTAACTGCAACACCATATTTTTTGGTTGCTTCTGCTGCATCGATGGTTACCTGGTCATCGGTATCATTGCGGTGTGCAAGACCAAGGTCATAGTATTCTGTATTCAGATCAATATACGGAAGTAATAATTCGTCCTTGATCATCTTCCAGAGAATTCTGGTCATCTCATCTCCGTCCATTTCGACTAACGGCGTTGTCATCTGAATTTTTGTCATAATGTTCTCCTCTCTGCATATCACTGGTTTGCTGTCGCTATTTACAGCAACGATTTGTTCCATTGTAACGAAAAAAATCATTCCCGTCAATACTTTCAGGCTTTACCAAAGTAAATTCTGCGAATTTTCCTGAAAATCACAGCGAAAGGAACTTTTTACAGTTAAATTTTCCCCATCCCTGCTGATTTTTCGGAAGACCGAGGTCGTCTGCGCTGTCGCGGAGCATCATCTTGATATCTACGTTGGTGAGCATGGGATCTTTTTCCAGTGCAAGTGCCGCCGCCCCGGAGATCATTGGCGTGGACATCGACGTACCGCTTTTCATTCCATACGTATTTCCTGCCCCGGCCGCACACGACATGATCCGGCGTCCCGGTGCCACCAGATCCGGTTTACAGACACACTCAAACGTCGGCCCTCGCCCGGAGATTCCCTCTTTTCCCATAAGCATATCGCTGGAACCCACCGTGATCACCTTTTTGCTGCACCCCGGAGCAGTGATACTGCCCGGCTCCGGTCCCTGGTTTCCCGCTGCCGCAACGACCACCAGTCCCTGATCCCAGAGCTGTTCCACGCCGCGCACCAGAACATCCTTGTCATTCCTGGTACGATATGTCGTGCCGACAGAAATATTCACCACTCGGATCCTGTACTCCTCCCGATGGTTCATAAGCCACTGAAACGCCGCCAGGATATCCTCCTTATTGCCGTTTCCAAAACGATCCAGCACCTTAAGCCCGATCAGCGAACATCCCGGTGCCATCCCTTTGTACTTTCCCATAGAAGCCGCTCCGCTGCCTCCTAAGATCCCCGCCACACACGTTCCATGACCATTATCATCGTAAGGTAATTTCCTGTATGATATAAAATCTGCAAAAGCATAAATACGATCACCAAAATCCATATGAGGATAAATTCCCGTATCAAAAAGTGCCACACCAACCCCTTTTCCGGTATAAGCTGACTGCTTCATGAATATACTCCTTATAAATGGACTTATTTTAGTGTATTCCGGATATCTGTGGATTGCTTCGCAATAAAGCATTTCTCCCAATTCCATGTATAACTTTCGAAAAAATGCCAATACTGAAAGCCATAGGAAATAAAAGGAGGCTTTTTTATGCTGATACTCTTTCTTGTACTCTTTTTTCTGCTGCAGGCGCTCGTACTCTTCTGCTGCCTCGCCGCCGGGAACGATCCCGCATCCCAGAAAATTTCCGATCAGGAACAGATGGATTATATCAGACGGTGGATGGAGAAGCATTCCGGGTCATGAATATAAAAAATCGAGGGTATAACAGCCATTTGTGACTATTGTACCCTCTGTTTTTCTTTTTACTATTATTCTACTGTAACACTCTTGGCAAGGTTTCTCGGCTTATCTACATCAAGACCCTTTGCAACACTTACATAGTATCCCAGAAGCTGTAACGGGATCACAGCAAGAGAAGTTGCAAAGTATGGATCTGTCTTTGGAATATAAACAGTGAAATCTGCAGTATCTTCGATGTTATAGTTTCCAAAAGTAGTCATTCCCATCAGATATGCTCCACGGCTCTTGCATTCTACCATATTGCTGACTGTTTTTTCATAAAGATCCGGCTGAGTGAGGACACCGATCACCAGTGTTCCATCCTCGATCAGAGAAATCGTTCCGTGTTTCAGCTCACCTGCAGCATATGCCTCTGAATGGATGTAGCTTACTTCTTTCATCTTGAGGCTGCCTTCCATGCTGATTGCATAGTCGATTCCACGACCTACGAAGAAAGTATCATGTGCGTTTGCCTGCTTGGACGCAAACCACTGAATGCGCTCCTTGTCATCAATGATTCTCTGGATTTTCTCCGGAAGAGTCTGAAGTTCTTTGATGTATCCTGTGTACTGCTCCTCTGTGATCTGCTCTCTTACCAGCGCGAACTGGATTGCCAGTACATAAGATGCCATCATCTGTGTACTGTAAGCTTTGGTTGTCGCAACAGAAATTTCCGGTCCCGCAAGTGTATAGAATACATTATCTGCTTCACGGGCAATAGAAGATCCCACAACATTTACGATCGCAAGCGTTCTGATTCCATGATCCTTACACAGTCTCAGTGCTGCAAGGCTGTCTGCGGTCTCTCCGGACTGGCTGATCACGATCGCCAGTGCATGAGGATCCAGAATCGGATTACGATAACGGAATTCAGACGCAAGTTCCACACGAACCGGAATTCTTGCCATATCTTCGATCACATACTGTGCAGCCATTCCTACATGATACGCAGAGCCACAGGCAACGATATAAATCTGGGAAATATCTTTGATCTCATCCTCTGCCAGACCGACTTCTGCCAGATCGATCCTGCCATCCTTCAGAACAGAGTTCAGTGTATCCTGTACAACTTTTGGCTGCTCATGGATCTCTTTCATCATGAAATGCTCGAATCCAGCTTTTTCTGCTGCTTCTGCATCCCAGTCGATCACTTTCATCTTCTTCTCGATTTCTTCCCCATCAAGGTTGTAGAAAGTAATCTCACCCTTACGTACACGGGCCATCTCCATATTGCCGATATAATAAACATTTCTGGTATATTTCAGGATAGCCGGAACATCAGAAGCAATATAAGCTTCTCCATCCTCCACACCAAGGATCATCGGGCTGTCCTTTCTTGCGACATAAATTTCTTCCGGATAATCACGGAACATGATAGCAAGTGCATAAGATCCACGGATACGGACCATAGAATGATTGATTGCATCTACCGGAGTTCCCTCATATTTCTTATAGTAGTAGTCAATCAGTTTCACGGCTACTTCTGTATCTGTCTCTGAATAGAATGTATATCCTTTACGTGTCAGTTTATCCTTCAGTTCCTGGTAATTCTCAATGATTCCGTTATGTACGGCAACGATATTTCCATCATCGCTGACATGCGGATGTGCATTGTTCTCAGAAGGTTCTCCATGAGTTGCCCAACGTGTATGACCAATACCGCAGGTACCCGGAACAGACTCACCGCCATTTGTCTTCTCAGCAAGTCCCCTCAGACGTCCCTTTGCCTTAATAACTGTGGTCTCACCTTCACCATCACGCACAGCAATTCCTGCTGAATCATAACCACGATATTCCAGTTTAGAAAGACCATCTAACAGAATCGGCGCCGCCTGATGATTACCTGTAAACCCTACAATTCCACACATAAATATATCTCCTCTTTTTCATTTCACTTTTGCATTGATAAATTCAATTTTTGCTCTATGATAACATACAACAGGCGATAATTCAATCATTTTTACATTATTAACCGTTTTGATTGCATTTTATGCATGTGCTGTTGAAGATTTTCCTGTCAGAACTTCTCCTGAAACTGAGTTAACATCTGTAGGTAAACTTTCAGCAAATGCCGCTTGGATGGTGTACATTTTCTGTAGAGCATCAGCAATTCCTGTTCTTCTTTGCTTATATTTTCTATGGTTTCATCACATGGTTCTATCAGTAAATCTGAAATAGGAATATCCAGTGCATTGCACAGTTTGTACACCGTATACATATATGGCTTTGTCTTGCCCGCCAGAAGTGAATGAATTGTTGAAGTTGATATATCTGCCCCTTTCGCCAGAGTATACCTTGAAATTCCTCTCATCTTACAGATCTTATCAACATTCTGGATCAGTTCCTTGCTCTTTTCCTCCGGATTGTATCTTCCCGGTCTTTTTTCTGTGTGTTTTTGTGGAATCTTCTTTTCGCTCAATTGATTTCCCTTCCTCTCCTGTATCATTAAGAAGCATAAAAAAGCCTCTATAATAAATACGAGGGAAATCGCGAAAAATCACGCGGGAATTTAAAAAAATTTATTTTTCTTGCATTTTTATTCGTTATATCGAATTATTCATCCTTTGAAATATAATTAAATTGAATCATTTTTATGCAATTAATCAACTCTTCTATCTGTTCATCCATGAAACATATTCTTAAATATTCATCCAAAATTTGCGCATATTTTCTCTCATTGTCATCCAGCCTTTCTATTTTTAGCACCCTTCCATTAGAAGCGGGTACTAATCCCAATAATATATATTTGCCAGGATTATTTACATATTTATTAAATAATTCCTGATAAAACTTTTGTACTAAATAATTTTGTCTATTTAAAGGAAGATCCATATAAATAATGCCGCAGGGTAAATTTCCCATATTGCTCACACATGCTACTCTATTTTTTACCGGTTCATATGCATCAATAATTTTTTGATTAACCGCATATATGCGATTAAATAACCGTGCTAACTCATGATTTTTCTTGTATATTAACTCTTCATAGGAAGTATCATTAAATTCTTGATTTCTAATCGCTTTTTCTAGTTCTTCTATTTTTAATTCATCTCTTAATTCTTCCAGACAATGAATTAAATTTTTATTTTCATTAATCAAATCCATAACTGTTCCCCTCTGCAATAAGTTTTCTCATACTGGTCACTACCCTCGTTTAACTATCGCATTCCCAAATACCAATGGAAACAGAAACTTCTGCCTCCAAAATCCTTACACCTACTTTCTTTTACTTTGACCGGTCTTTCTACTTTTGCTTAATATTGCATTGGCACATATTTGTGTTAAAGGCTCTCCTATTGCTTCTTTATAATTGAATCCCAAAAGCTGGATTGCTTTTAATACATCAACACAAATCAACTCTTTTAGCTGCTGATACATTTCAACATCCGTCCCCGGACTCATCTCTTTAATTATATCCAACACTAATTCTACTGTTTTATGTAAATGTTCTATATAAAGAATGTAACGCTCTCCTGCCAATAACCGACAGGAGTTATTATTGCAATCATAAGTGAATTAAAAACTCTATCCTCACATGACTGAAGTC
>NZ_FR886747.1:0-58560 GCF_000436615.1 Blautia sp. CAG:237 | reverse complement strand
GATATCACAAGAAAAACGGTCACAGACAGCAGTTCACTAAAGTTAAAATCGAAAAGATCAACGCTTAATCTGGTGTTTGCATGATTACAGTGACAGTCAGTAAGAAGAACAATTCCTATATCAGTTTTACATCCAAAGGACATGCCGGATACGCAGAAGAGGGATACGACATCATATGTGCCGCTGTCTCCACTCTCGTAATCAACACGGTAAATTCTCTGGATCAGCTGACGAAAGATCATATAGAGGCAGAGGAGAGTGACGGCTTCGTATCCTTCACTTTTACCGAACCGATTTCAGAAGGGGGAACTCTTCTGATGGATTCCCTTGTTCTCGGACTGACAGAAATTGAGCATAGTTATTCAAAACGTTATTTAAAAGTAAAAGTCAGGGAGGTGTAATGACATGATGAAAATGAACCTTCAGTTATTCGCACATAAAAAAGGTGTTGGTTCTACAAAGAACGGCCGTGACTCCGAGTCTAAGAGATTAGGTGCCAAAAGAGCAGACGGACAGTTTGTTAAAGCTGGAAACATCCTTTACAGACAGCGTGGAACAAAGATTCACCCAGGTGAAAATGTAGGCTGCGGTAAAGACTATACATTATTTGCACTGACAGATGGTGTAGTAAGATTCACCAGAAAAGGACGCGATAAGAAACAGGTTTCTATCGTTCCGGTAGAGGCAGAATAATCAAGTTCAGCGTAAGGCTTCAAATCGTTCAGGTTTGGAGCCTTTCTTTGAATTCAAAATAAAAGAGGAGCGACATATATGTTTGCAGACAGAGCAAAAATTATCATCCGTTCAGGAAAAGGCGGAGATGGACATGTAAGCTTCCGCCGAGAGCTGTACGTGCCGAATGGCGGTCCTGACGGCGGAGACGGAGGAAGAGGCGGAGACGTGATCTTCGAAGTGGACGAAGGTCAGAATACGCTTGGAGAATACCGTCATAAGAGAAAATTTAAGGCACAGGACGGACAGGAAGGCGGCAAGAAACGCTGCCACGGAGCTGACGGCGATGATATCGTCCTCAAAGTTCCAGAAGGGACCGTTATCATGGAAGCACAGTCACGCAAGGTCATTGCGGATATGTCCGGTGAAAACCGCAGACAGATCGTGCTCAAAGGAGGAAGAGGCGGCAAAGGAAACCAGCATTATGCGACAGCAACCATGCAGGTTCCGAAGTATGCACAGCCGGGACAGCCTGCACAGGAGCTGGAAGTTCTTCTGGAACTTAAGGTGATCGCAGACGTAGGACTTGTAGGATTCCCGAATGTCGGCAAATCCACTTTCCTTTCCAGAGTCACCAATGCACAGCCAAAGATCGCCAATTATCACTTCACAACACTGAGTCCGAACCTTGGTGTGGTAGATACTGAGAATGGCGGATTTGTTATCGCAGATATCCCGGGACTGATCGAGGGAGCATCTGAGGGTGTTGGTCTTGGACATGAATTCCTGAGACACATTGAGCGTACCCGTGTCCTTGTGCATATCGTAGATGCTGCATCTACAGAAGGCCGTGATCCGGTGGACGATATCCATAAGATCAACAAGGAACTGGAAGCATACAATCCGGAGATCGCAGCAAGACCGCAACTCATTGCGGCAAACAAAATCGACTGCATTTTTGACGACGGAGAGGAAAATCCGATCGACCGTCTCAAAGCAGAATTTGAACCACAGGGGATCAAAGTTTACCCGATCTCAGCAGTAACAGGTCAGGGGCTTAAGGAACTCATTTATGGGATCAAAGAGCTTCTGAACAGCGCACCGGCAGAGAGGATCGTATTTGAACAGGAATTCTTCCCGGAGGACGAACTGTTTGCAGAGAATCTTCCATTTACAGTAGAGAGAGATCCGGATGATCCGGAGATCTTCATCGTAGAGGGACCGAAGATCGAAAAGATGCTCGGATATACCAACCTCGATTCCGAGAAAGGCTTCGCATTCTTCCAGCGTTTCCTCAAAGAAGGCGGAATCCTTGAGGAACTGGAAAAAGCTGGTATCGAAGAAGGAAACACAGTCCGTATGTACGGCTTTGACTTTGATTATTACAAATAGAAAGGTCTGAAAATATGACAAGCAAACAGAGAGCATACCTGAAAGGGCTTGCAATGAAAATGGAACCGATCATGCAGCTTGGCAAAGGATCTGTCACACCGGAAAACACAGCGGCTGTTGACGAAGCACTTGCAGCAAGAGAGCTGATCAAGATCAGTGTACTTCAGAACTGCCTGGATGACCCGCGTCAGATGGCAGAGGTTCTGGCAGAAAGAACACATGCCCAGGTCGTACAGGTCATCGGACGAAAGATCGTTCTGTACCGCGAAGGCAAGAAAGAAAAGAAAAAGATCATTCTTCCGTAACATCAGGGAGGAACAGGTATGGAGAACAGACGAAAAAAAATCGGCATCATGGGAGGAACGTTTGATCCCATCCATGTCGGACATCTGATCCTTGGAGAGAAGGCATACGAACAGCTTGGACTTGACAAGATCTTATTTATGCCGGCCGGGAATCCTCCGCACAAGAGGAACCGTAAGGGAAGGGCATCTGATGAACAGAGAGTTGAGATGGTGAATCTGGCGATCCAGGGAAACCCGCACTTTGAACTTTCTCTGATCGAGATGAATGCAGAGGGATTTACCTATACCTATCGTACTCTGGAGACCCTTAAGAAACAGAATCCGGATACGGATTATTACTTTATTATAGGAGCCGATTCTCTGTATAACTTTGCAACCTGGATGGAGCCTGCCCGGATCTGCCAGGCGTGTACGATCGTTGTTGCGACCAGAGACCACGTGCCTGTAAAAAATCTGGATCAGGAGATGACGTATCTCTCAAAGCAGTATGGAGGATGTTTTATCCGACTGGAGACGCTCAATATCGACATTTCCAGTCAGCTTCTGCGTCAGTGGCATCAGGAAGACAAGAGTATCCGCTATTATGTGCCGGATGCAGTTGTAAATTATATTGAGGAGAATCAGATCTATCATCCGTCTGAGATGATACCTGATCTGACTCCGACAGAGGGAGATAACGTAAAGATGGCAGATTATGATTTCATAAAAATGCAGAAGAAACTGGCAAAATATCTTGATGAAGACCGATATGCACATACCCTTGGCGTGATGTATACCTGCGCATCCCTGGCGATGGTCCATGGATATGACCTCAAAGATGCACAGGCTGCAGGGCTTCTTCATGACAGTGCCAAATGCATTCCAAACAAGAAAAAGCTTAAGATGTGTGAAGAACATAAAATTCCGGTTACAGAGTTTGAAAAAACACATCCGTTTCTTCTTCATGCAAAATTAGGGGCATATGTTGCAGAAGTCAAGTATGGAATCAAGGATAAAGAGATCCTTTCTTCCATTACTTATCATACAACCGGAAGACCAGACATGTCTCTTCTGGAAAAGATCGTATATATCGCAGACTACATTGAGCCGGCGAGAAACAAAGCACCAAATCTCACCAAAGTAAGAAAACTTGCTTTTGAGGATCTGGATGAGTGCATGTACGAGATTCTCAAGGATACACTTTCCTACCTTGAAGAAAATCCGAAGGACGTCGATTCTGCAACAAAAGAAGCATTTGAATTTTACAGCGATTTGCATAACACCAGGTTTGGGGATAAAACACAGGCCTGATGCAGAAAGGAATAGAAGCTATGAACAAAGAACTGGAAATGGTACGTCTTGCCTGCAAAGCCATGGATGAGAAGAAAGCGATCGATATCAAAGTGATCGACATCCATGAGGTTTCCGTGATCGCAGATTATTTCGTGATTGCAAGCGGAAGTAACTTAAATCAGGTACAGGCAATGGTAGACAACGTAGAGGAACAGCTCGGACGTGCCGGCTATGAGCCGAAACAGGTCGAGGGAACAAGAGGTTCCAACTGGATCCTTATGGACTACGGTGATCTGATCATCCATGTATTTGATGAAGAAAACCGTCTTTTCTATGATCTGGAGAGAATCTGGAGAGATGGAAAAGAAGTCGATGTGGAAGAGTTTTTGAAATAATTTACCATAAATATATTATGTAAACAAATAAAGCAAATACTAAAGCTCCGGATCAAAAACAGTCCGGAGCTTTAGTTATGCATAAAATTATTCAAAGCACAGGAAAGATCGATCCTTACTGAAAGAAGCGGAATACACCAAAGACTTTGCCGAGAATCTGAAGATTATCCTGAACCAGAATCGGATCCATGGAATCGTTCTCCGGCTGAAGACGATAGTAGCCGTCTTCCTTATAGAAAGTCTTTACAGTGGCGGAGTCCTCAACGAGTGCAACAACGATATCTCCGTTCTCTGCAGACGCCTGCTGTTTCACAAGAACCTGATCTCCGTCGAAGATCCCGGCATTGATCATACTGTCACCCTTGACGCGGAGCATAAAACTCTGCTCATTCGGCATGAATTCTGCCGGAACAGGAAAATACGTCTCGATATTCTCGACTGCGAGGATCGGCTGACCTGCTGCTACGGTGCCGATGAGAGGAACATTAACAACCTCTCTGCGGACAAGGTTAAAATTGTCATCAATGATCTCAATTGCTCTTGGTTTGGTCGCATCTCTGCGGATATAACCGTTCTTCTCCAGGGCTTCCAGATGAGAATGTACGGAAGATGTGGATTTCAGATGAACTGCTTCACAAATTTCTCTTACGGCAGGAGGGAAGCCTCTGTTCAGGATTTCGTTTTTGATGTAATCCAGAATCTCCTGCTGTTTTTTACTGATTCTGCCATAAGCCATAGATATACCTCCAGGTTCACGATACTTTACTATACACAAATTTATTATAGCACAGTCTGGACAAAATAGCAAACAGATATTCGGAAAATACGTTCGAGATTTCCTGACAGATCAAGAAATTATCTGCTTTTTCTTGTCATTGCAGGATGAAAATGGTACAATGATGGATGCAAAATACAAAGATTGATATAAAGGAGGCATTTTTTGTGCCTGATAATCAGAAAAATTCCGGTAATCATCCAGGTTCTCTTTCGAAGATTCGAAAGATCTTTGGGTTGAATATAGGCACTATGTTATTTGGGTGTCTTTTGATTTATATGTTGTTCAGTGCTGTGCTGTATCTGACTTCTACGAATATTGAATCGTATCTGGTCATTTCAGGACCTCTGTCAAGAAATGAAACTTATACAGGGCTTGCACTTCGCGAAGAGTCTGTTCACCAGGCAGAGACCAGTGGATATGTGAGTTATTATGCAAGAGAGGGAAGTAAGATCAATGCCAGCGGAGCTGTTTATGGCATCAGCAGTACACAGCCTTCAGAAACCACATCGGAACTGAGTGCAGAGCAGCTTTCACAGATTCGCAGTAATATGCTCAGCTTTTCCAAAGGATTTAATTCCAGCAGGTTCAACAGTACATATAGTTTTAAATATGAACTGGAGGGAGATATCCTTCAGTATGCACAGGCCCCGGGAAGTAGTACTGCGACGGTTTCTTCTGCATCATCAGATTCTTCTGATGAAAGTGCAGACAGTGTGCCGGCAGTTTCGACAGCATCTTATGCCGGTCAGACACTGAGCAAGGCAGATACGGACGGGATTGTGTTGTATTCTGTCGACGGATATGAAGGAAAAAGCCTGGAAAACCTTACAGCAGAGGACTTTGACCAGACCGCATATCATGAGACAGATCTTAAGAACCAAGGAACAGTTAATGCGGGTGACAATATGTACACGCTGGTAACGGATGAGCGGTGGAGTCTTTTGATACCGCTCAGCGGCAAGCAGGCAGCAAAACTGAAGGATCGTACTTCTGTTCGTGTCAAATTTATGAAAGATGGAATGACACAGAGCGGAGATTTCAGTATTGTGGAAATTGACAAAGCAAAATATGGAAAAATAGATTTTAACAAAGGTCTGATCCGTTACGCGGCAGACCGCTTTCTTGAGATTGAGTTGGTAACTAACACGGTTACAGGACTTAAGATCCCGTTGTCTTCGATTGTAACAAAGGAATTTTATAAGATTCCTTCTGCATACCTGACAGTGAATAAAGATCAGGAATCAGGAATTATGATCCAGAGCACGGACAAAAATGGAAATACGACACAGAAGTTTGTCAAGGCGACTGTTTACGGAGAAGATGAACTGGAAAGTACAGAAGAAGAGGAGTCTCCGGGAAGTATCTATTATATTGATATGAGTAATTTCAAAGAGGGAGATGTGGCAGTCGACACAGAGAATCAGAGTAAATATGTGATAAGAGAGGTTGGAGTTCTGGAAGGTACATATTGTATCAATCAGGGATATGCTGTTTTCCGACGGATTCAGATCCTGGATCAGAATGAGGAATACGCAATTATATCCAGAGAGACTCGTTACGGGCTTTCCAGATATGATCATATTGTCAGAAATGCCGATAAGGTAGATGAGCAGGAAATTTTATATTAAAAGTTGTATAAGCTAAGGAGGCTGATATTATGGTAACAGAGAATCTGAATCAGGTCAGAGAAAATATTAAAGCAGCATGCGAGGCAGCAGGACGCGATCCAAAGGAAGTAACGTTGATCGCAGTCAGCAAGACGAAGCCGGTTCATATGCTTCAGGAAGCATATGATGCAGGTGCGAGAGTATTCGGAGAAAATAAAGTACAGGAGATCACGGACAAATATCCGCAGCTGCCAAAGGATATCCAGTGGCATATGATCGGACATCTTCAGAGAAATAAAGTGAAATATATCGTGGACAAAGTTGCTCTGATCCATTCTGTGGATTCTCTCAGGCTGGCACAGACAATTGAACAGGAAGCTGCAAAGCATGATGTCTGCGTTCCGATCCTTCTGGAAGTCAATGTCGCACAGGAGGAGACGAAATTTGGACTTAAAACAGAAGAAGTTCTTCCTCTGGTGGAATCTATCGCGAAGTTTCCGCATATAAAGATACAGGGGCTTATGACAATTGCGCCTTATGTACAAAATCCAGAAGAAAATCGACCGATTTTCCGTCAATTAAAAAAATTAAGTGTTGACATTGCGGCCAAAAACATTAATAATGTTACTATGAGTGTTTTAAGCATGGGTATGACTGGGGATTATCAGGTTGCTGTGCAGGAAGGCGCTACAATGGTGCGTGTTGGAACTGGAATATTTGGCGAGCGAGATTACTCAAAACAGGCACAGGACAAATAAGATTGGAGATTGAAATGGGCGTTTTAGATAAACTTTTGGACGTTGTAAAGCTGAATGATGAATATGAGGAGGATGACTTCCTTGATGAAGGACTTCTTGACGAGGACGATGAGGATTTCCTTGACGACGAGGACGATGAAGAGAAACCGGTAAAGAAATTCTTCCAGAAATTCGGCAAAAAGAAAGAAGAGAATGATTTTTTTGACGAGGACGAAGAAGATGAGGAAGAAGAGCCAGTAAAGGCAGAGGTGAAGCAGCCTGCACCGAAGCAGACCTTTAAAACCACTTCTGCACCAAAGCAGGACAAGCCAGTACGTACTTCTTCCAAGATCACACCAATGAGAAGCAGCAGAAGATCCAGTCTTCCTGTAAATATGGAAGTCTGTGTCATCAAACCGTCTTCTATGGAGGATACACGTGAGATCGCAGATACTCTCGTTGAGAAATCTACAGTTGTTCTGAATCTGGAAGGTATTGATGTAGAACTTGCACAGAGGATCATTGATTTTACATCAGGTGCATGTTATTCCCTCGGTGGAAGCCTTCAGAAAGTATCCAGCTATATCTTTATCCTTGGACCAGAAGGTGTAGATATCACAGGTGACCTTCAGAATATTCTTGGAAGCACTTCTACTCCTTCTGTAAGAGCAGGTTATTAATGCACAATGGAAAAAGAAGAATTTTTCATTAAGAGAATCCGGGAACTGGCAAATCTTTCTTATCGGAGAGACATTGTCACATTTTCGGATTTCCTTAATTTAAACGAACAAAATATCGTAAACAACCGAAAGAATCAGATTCCTGGTGTAGTGACGGAATGCTTCGGCGGTTATGAGCAAGCAGAGCGTCAGATGATAGCGTTTCATCCTGATGCTCTTGCTTTTACCTGGGAATATCCGATCACCTGTCTTAAGGTTGAACCGAAGGCCAGAAAATTTTCAGAGGACCTGGGCCATAGGGATTATCTGGGGGCAGTCTTAAACCTTGGGATCGAGCGTTCCGTGATCGGGGATATTCTGATCCAGGAACATACGGCCTGGATCTTCTGCCACAACAAGATCGCAGATTTTCTTGTGGATAATCTTGATCGGATCCGTCATACTGCGGTGAAGGTTTCTGTTGTGGATAACCCGGAGCATTATCCGGAACCACAGTTTGCACTTGTCACAGGAACCTGTTCTTCGGTACGTCTGGATGCGCTGATCGCACTTGCTTTTCAGGCTTCCAGAAGCAGCATGGTTTCTTTTATCGAGAACGGGCAGGTTTTTGTAAATGGCAAACTCATCACTTCCAATGGCTATGAGCCGAAGGAAGGGGATATCATATCAGTCCGCGGAAAGGGACGTTTCATCTTTGACGGAGTTTCCCGGCAGACAAAAAAGGGACGGAACAGTGTGAAGCTGCGCCGTTATCAGTAAATCACAGAGGAGGCAGACATGGCAGAAGAAATTTTACAGGTAAAAAGAAATGGAGATTTTTATTATCCGATCTATTTTGAAGAGGGATTTGACAGACTTGCAGACGCGATCTGTACAGAGGGACTGGAAGGACGTAATCTCTGTATTGTGACAGACACCCATGTGGAACCTCTTTACGCAGAGGAAGTAAAGCGTGTTCTTACGCAGGTTGCATCCAGAGTCTCTGTCTTTGTCTTTGAGGCAGGTGAGAGAAACAAGAACCTGAATACGGTGCAGCAGTTATACAAGGCACTGATCGAGAATCAGCTTGACCGCAAGAGTCTTGTGGTTGCGCTTGGCGGCGGTGTGGTAGGCGATCTCTCCGGATTTGGAGCAGCGACGTATCTCCGAGGCATTGACTTTATCCAGATCCCGACAACACTTCTCTCTCAGGTGGACAGCAGTGTAGGCGGCAAGACAGGTGTGGACCTTGACCAGTACAAAAACATGGTCGGAGCTTTTCATCAGCCGCGCCTTGTCTATATGAACATGAATACACTGAAATCCCTCCCACCGGTAGAGTTTGCCTGCGGAATGGGTGAAGTACTTAAGACAGGTCTGATCTGTGATGCGGATTTTTATGAATATGTGCTTGCAAACCATGAGGCGATCCGTGCCCTCGATACTGCTGCCCTGGCAAAAATGATCCGCCGCTGCTGTGAGATCAAGGCCGGTGTTGTAGAGCGTGATCCGAAGGAACAGGGAGAACGTGCACTTCTGAATCTTGGTCATACTGTGGGACATGCAGTGGAGAAACTCAAGGATTTCCAGCTGCTGCACGGACAGTGCGTTGCGATCGGACTTGTGGCTGCTGCTTATATTTCCTGGAAGAGAGAGCTCCTCACAGAAGAAGAATATAACAGGATCAGAGAAGGCTGTCTTCTTTATGATCTTCCTGTCAGTGCAGAAGGTCTTGACGAGGCAGCAGTCCTTGCGGTCACCAAAAAGGACAAGAAGATGGAACAGGGACAGATCAAATTTGTGCTGATGAAGGGAATAGGAAACAGTTTTATTGACCGTTCTGTAAGTGATGAGGAATTGCTGGAGGGAATCAGGGAGATCCTTAAATGAAAAAACAGGATACGTTTGACACAGGAAGGACTACAATTCTATGTAGCGGACTGATCCTTGTACTGATCTTGCTGGATCAGGTTGCGAAGCATGAAGCTCTTTTGCACCTGAAGGATCACAGTAGTATCTCATTGATACCAGGTGTACTGGAACTTGCTTATGTAGAGAACCGCGGCATGGCATTTGGCATGCTGGAGGGCAGACAGTTCTTATTTGGCGGCATGTGTGTGATATTCTGCATTGCACTGATCTGGGTCTTTGTCAGGATACCGAAGAACAGATATTATCTGCCACTGCTGCTCACAGGAGCAGTATTGTTTGGCGGGGCAGCAGGGAACTTTATTGACCGGCTGTTCCGAGGATATGTGGTGGATTTTATCTATTTTTCCCTGATCGATTTTCCTGTGTTTAATATTGCGGATATCTATGTGGTATGCGGCGGGATCGTGCTGGTGCTTCTGGTAGTCTTTAAATACAAAGATGAAGACTTTGAATTCCTGAGTTCAAAGATAAAGGATAAATAATCTATGGAAACAATAAATTTTAAAGTGGATGTGGAAAAAGCCGGCATCCGTATTGACCGCTATCTTGCGGATGTATGCCTGGACTTTTCCAGATCTTATCTGCAGAAACTTCTCAAAGACCAGATGGTTTCTGTAAATGGCAAAGTAGTAAAGGCAAATTATAAGACGCGGGCGGGTGACGAGGTGGCACTTCAGGTGCCGGATATGCAGCCGCTCGATATCAAACCGGAAGAGATCCCTCTTGATATCCTGTATGAGGATGAATGGCTGATGGTGGTAAATAAGCCAAAGGATATGGTCGTGCATCCAAGTGCCGGACATATGGAGGGAACTCTGGTCAATGCAGTCATGGCGCACTGCGGTGAGCATCTCTCCGGGATCAATGGCGTTCTGCGCCCCGGAATCGTGCACAGGATCGACAAGGACACAACAGGGGCACTTCTTATCTGCAAGGAGGACGGAGCCCACAGAGACCTTGCAGAGCAGCTCAAGGAGCACAGTATCAAACGAAGATATCGTGCTGTCGTGCAGGGGAACATCAAAGAAGATGAGGGAACTGTTGATGCTCCGGTAGGAAGACATCCGATCGACCGCAAAAAAATGGCGATCAATCATAAGAACGGCAAGGAAGCTGTGACACATTATAAGGTCCTGGAACGTTTCGACAATGCGACGTATATCGAGTGCCGCCTGGAAACGGGACGTACGCACCAGATCCGTGTGCATATGGCAAGCCTTGGCTATCCGCTTCTCGGCGATACGGTGTATGGATCATCCAAAAATCCATATCATCTCCAGGGACAGGCACTTCATGCAATGATCCTGGGATTCCGTCATCCGGTGACGGGGGAATATCTGGAATTTACGGCACCGCTTCCGGAGTATTTCGAGAAACTTCTCGATAAATTGCGTAAGTAAAGAATCAAGAGACTTTTCTGGCAAATTGTTGGTCTAATTTTAGGAAAATTGTAAAATAATTATAAATTGTTGGCATTTTCAGAAAAAATAATGTATAATACTTCTATAGTTTTTGCAGAAGGGAGTGCACAGCTTATGAATAGTACAAGTTCAATCATCACAATCGGACGTGAATATGGAAGTGGAGGAAGACAGATCGGTCAGGAGATCGCCAAATATTTCGGGATCAAATGTTACGATAAGGAACTTCTGGAGCATGCCGCAAATGACAGTGGTATCTGCAAGGAACTGTTTGAGAATCATGATGAGAAACCGACCAACAGTTTTCTGTATTCTCTGGTCATGGATACCTATTCTTTTGGATATTCTTCCGCAGGATTTTCGGATATGCCGATGAACCACAAGATCTTCCTTGCACAGTTTGATGCGATCAAGAAACTGGCAGATGAGGGCCCGTGTGTTATGGTAGGCCGCTGTGCAGATTATGCGCTGGCAGACTGGAAGGACTGCTTTAGTGTATTTGTACATGCAGATCTTGACTGGCGGATCAACCGTCTTGCAGCCAAACACAACAAATCTCCAAAAGAAGCCAAGGACATGATCACCAAGACCGATAAGAGCAGGGCAAGCTACTATAACTACTACACCAACAAGAAATGGGGAGCAGCCAAGAGCTATAATCTCTGCATCGACAGTAGCAAGCTCGGTATCGAGAACAGCGTCAGAACGATCATAGAAGCGATCAAGATCTTTGACGAGAGCAAAAATAAATAAAAGTTTCAGCAAAGAAGTCCTCTGGCAGTGTGTCAGGGGACTTTAGCTTAGGGGAGGAACACTATGAGCCACACATCGATCCTGCAGTTTCGTACAGCCAATTGTAAAAACTGTTATAAATGTATCCGCAACTGTCCCGTAAAGGCGATCAGGGTCACAAATCAGCAGGCACAGATCATTGAAGAACAATGTATTCTCTGCGAGAAATGTATCGCTGTCTGTCCTCAGCACGCAAAGGTAGAACACGACGATATCCCGGCTATCCAAAGAGTGATTGCGTCCAGCAAAAAGGTGATCGCGTCTGTACATCCTGCTTATCTTGCAAGATATGGCTGGTACAGTATTGGTGATCTGGAAAAATATCTGCAAAAAATGGGTTTCTGGCAAGTATTTGACGCGGCGCAGGGAGCAGCTGTGATGAAGGAAGAATATACCAGGCTTCTGCGGGAACAACAGCAGAAAAAACTGGTGATCTCATCGAACTGTCCGGTGGTGGTGCGGCTGATCGAGACGAAATATCCTCATCTGACAGAATATCTGGCTCCGGTTTATTCTATGAAGCAGATGCATGCAGCATATTTAAGAGAGCAATATCCAGACGCATCTATCGTATACATCAGCCCGTGTATTTCTGTAATGTCAGAACTGAAAGAGCGCCAGTCATGCGCGGATTATGTAATTACATTTGGAGAGCTGAATAACTGGATGAAGGATATCCAGGAAAAACCAGAACGAGAGGATCAAAAAGACGTATATCTTTCAAGAATGACCGCGGTAAGCGGAGGTCTGATACAGGCAATGCAGCCGATAAACGGACAGAAGTACCTGTCGGTAGATGGAATAGATCAGTGCAAGGAAATCTTAAAGGAACTGAGGACAGGAGATTATGCAGATTATTTCATAGAAATGAACGCCTGTACAAACGGATGTATCGGCGGGGCTTATTCTTTGCAACAGGAAAAGAAACTGCTGGATGCGCTGATCGCGATCAGAGAGCTTTCCATGAAAAATGGTCAGGTAGATTATCAGAAAGATCATCATATCCAGATGCCGGAGATTCCGGAAAGGAAATTTGTGCAGGAGGAAACCTATCCGGAAAAAGCGATCACAAAAGAACAGTTTACCCATGTGATGCACGAAATGGGCAAATATACAAAAGAGGATGAACTGAACTGCGGCGCCTGCGGCTATGACACCTGCAGGGCAAAGGCGATCGCTGTTATCCAGGGCAAAGCGGAAGTATCTATGTGCATTCCTTATATGAGAGAAAAACAGGAAGACTACGCCAATATTATCATTGAGGCTATGCCGGGACTTCTGGTCACGGTAGATTATGACCTTAATATCATACAGATGAACAAAGCGGCGAATGATCTGTTTGATATTTCCAGAAAAAAGCAGCTCCTTGGAAAAGCGGTGGGCGAGATCATGGATGATTATCCGATCATAAATATGATCGCTTTTAACCGGGAGATCGTACAGGACTGTATCTATCTGAATGAACAGAAACGTTATATAGAACGTGTTCTTACAAATGACCGGAAGAATAAACTGATCTTATGTATCATGAAAGATGTGACCAGAGAAAAGGAGAGCGAAAAGAAGCAGAACCGTGCCAAGGCAGAGGCAGTTCAGATGGCAGATAAACTGGCGGCGGAACAACTTCGGATCGTGCATGAGATCGCCAGTCTTCTGGGAGAAACGGCAGCAGATACCAAAGTGGCTATTGAAGAGCTGAAGCAGACCATTTTGCAGGAGATAAAGTAGGATGGAAAAGAAGAAATACGAGACGATACAAACGATAGGAGATATTCCGACAGGATTCGGTAGGGTCAGCCTCAACAAGAAGAAAGAAAAGATCTGCGGTGACTATTATACAGTGATCACAGATACAGATCAGACAGTACTGGTGCTTTCTGACGGATTGGGAAGCGGGGTAAAGGCCAATATTCTGGCTACGCTGACTGCCAGAATGCTCAGTATCATGATCGCAAGGAATATGGACATCCGGACAGCCGTAAAAGCTGTTGCAGATACGCTTCCAATCTGCAGTGTACGCAATCTGGCGTATGCTACTTTTACTGTATTAGTGTCAGAAGGGAATGGAATCTGTCTTCTGCAGTACGATAATCCGGATGCTATTTTGCTTCGTAATGGAAAAAGTGTGGATTATCATCGGGATATTCTAATGTTCGGAGAAAAAGAGATCCACCAGAGTTATTTTCAGTTTCGGACAGGCGATATGCTGATACTTATGAGTGACGGTGTCACCAATGCCGGAATGGGCAAAACCACCTATGGCGGCTGGGGAAGGGAGGAAGTACTGAAATTCTGTGAACAGCGTTACCATAAGGGAATGAGTGCACAGGAGATGGCATCTGACATTGCAGATGCGGGTGTGGCCCTGAATATGGATGAGACGGATGATGACCTTACGGTATTGACTCTGACAGGAATGAAGAAAAACGTAGTGAACATTATGGTCGGGCCGCCGGCAGACCGGGCGGATGACCGCAGTTATTTTACGACTTTTTTTGAAAAAGAGGGAATACGCATCGTATGTGGTGGGACCACGGCAAAGCTGGTCGCGGATTATCTGGGAGAAGAGGTAGCCGGGATTCCCGGTACCGGAACAGAAGAAGTTCCAGCCATGTCGCAGATCAAAGGCATTGACCTGGTAACGGAGGGGCTTCTGACTTTACAGAAGGTGATCGATTACTATGAGGATTTCAGCGAAGACAGGCTGTATTATAATCGGATCATCAAGAAGAAGGATGCGGCAGCAGAACTGTTTCGGATATTGTTTGCCGAAGCTACGGAGATCAATTTTTTCTTTGGAAATGCACTGAATGAAAATTATACAGCACTTCATATTGAACGTGAAAAGAAAAAGAATCTGGCACTGGAACTGATCGAAGCTTTAAAATCCGAAGGAAAAAAAGTGAAGATCTGCTTCTGGTGCGTATAAATGAGGAAAATGGAGAAGAATGCAATGATAACAAGACAGGATTTAATAAATCAGATAGAACGCTATCAGCCGTTTAATGAGCAGGAAGAAGCAGATAAATTTCTGATCTTACAATGGATCAGGGAGAATGATAACGCATTCTTAAGGGAAAACACCGTTGCCCATATGACGGCTTCTGCCTGGGTGGTGAACAAAGACCGGAGCAAGGTACTTATGGTATATCACAATATCTATGATTCCTGGTCGTGGCTTGGGGGACATGCGGATGGAGAGACGGATCTTCTTGCGGTTGCGCTTCGTGAGGTAAAAGAAGAAGCGGGGATCTCGCATGTGCGCCCGGTATCGGAGGAGATCTTTTCTCTGGAATCTCTTACGGTGGATGGGCATGTCAAGAAGGGAAAGTATGTATCCAGCCATCTGCACCTGAATGTGACGTATCTTCTGGAAGCAGACTGCGAGGAAGCAGTTTCGATCAAAGCAGATGAAAACAGTGGAGTAGCCTGGTTTTCTCCGGAAGAAGCATTAAAGAAGTCTACAGAGCCATGGTTTGTAGAACGTGTATATGCGAAATTGATAGAAAAAACGAAAAAAGAAAGATGTCAGTAGCAGATTTGTGCTATAATATTTGGAAATAAAGATAAAACAGGAGAATTTTATGAGACTGGTTGTACAGAGAGTACTTCAGGCAGAAGTACAGGTAGATGGACAGAGTATAGGCAAAATAGGCAGGGGCTTTCTGGTGCTGGTAGGTGTCGGAAAGGATGACACAAAGGAGATTGCAGACAAATACCTCAAGAAGCTGCTGGGACTTCGTATTTTTGAGGATGAGAATGGAAAGACAAATCTTTCTCTCAAAGATGTTAGCGGGGAACTGCTTCTTGTTTCGCAGTTTACGCTCTATGCAAACTGTAAGAAGGGAAACAGACCAAGCTTTATCGAGGCGGGTGAACCGGACAAGGCGGAAGCTTTGTATGAATATATGATCGAGGAAGCATCAAAGAGCGTTCCGGTCGTACAGCATGGAAGCTTTGGGGCAGACATGAAGGTTTCTCTTATCAATGACGGACCTTTTACGATCCTTCTGGATGAGCATATTTTATAAGATACCGAAGATAGGGAGGCAGGAATAATGATTATTGATCATGTGAAGGTTTTTACAGAGGATAAGAAGTTTACAGACGGCGGGATCGTCATAAAGAACGGAACGATCGAACAGGTTTATACAGAGGGGAAGAGACCTCAGACAGAAGATGAGGTCCTTGACGGGAAAGGCATGTACGCGATACCGGGGCTTATTGACCTGCATTTCCACGGATGCAAGGGAGACGACTTCTGCGACGGCAGCAGGGATGCGATCGCCAGGATCGCAGAATATGAGGCTTCTGTGGGGGTGACTGCGATCGCTCCGGCGACGATGACGCTTCCGGTCGAGGAACTGGAGCAGATCCTCCGTGTGGCAGCAGAATACAAAAAAGGTCCGCACAGTAAGAAAGAGGCGGATTTTGTCGGCATCAACATGGAGGGACCTTTTATCAGTCCTGCCAAGAAGGGCGCGCAGGATGAGAGAAATATCATTCCGTGTGATGTGAAGGTCTGCGAGCGTTTTCTGGAAGTTTCAGAGGGGCTGGTGAAGTTCATGGGTATCGCGCCGGAGGAGAGCGAAAATGCGGTTTCTTTTATTGAGGCGGTCAAAGATAAGGTAAATGTTTCTCTGGCACATACAAATGCGGATTATGATACGGCTATGGCGGCTTTTAACGCAGGGGCAGACCATGCGGTTCATCTTTACAATGCCATGCCTGCATTTACGCACCGCGCACCGGGTGTGATCGGGGCTGTTTATGACAGTAAGCATGTGATGGCGGAGATCATCTGTGACGGTGTACATATCCATCCGGCAGCAGTTCGGGCGACATTTGAAATGATGGGAGAGGACCGCATGATCCTGATCAGTGACAGTATGCGTGCAGCAGGAATGCCAGACGGTTCCTATACTTTGGGCGGGCTGGATGTAAACGTAGTCGGAAACCGCGCTACACTGGCCTCAGACGGGGCGATAGCAGGTTCTGTGACGAATCTTATGGACTGCATGAAAACAGCGGTTAAAACCATGAATATCCCGTTGGAAACAGCAGTTGCCTGTGCCACGATCAATCCGGCAAAAAGCCTTGGGATCGATGCTGAATACGGTTCCATCCGAGCAGGCAAAAAAGCGCACATCGTCCTGATGGATCAGGAACTGAACGTGCAGCAGGTAATTAAGGATGGGGAACTGCTATAGTTGCAGTTTCCTTATAAATATGTTATAGTATATAAGAACACCTAACAAACCCCAAAACCTGCTTCGCACAACCAGGAAAGGAGGAACATTCTTGATGGAAGATTATCCATTCAGTGAAAAGACAAGGATCATATGGAAACAATTTATCAGGCAGTTTCAGGAAGAAAGTATTGCATCCTATCAAAGTGATTTCCTGGAATTTACACGATTTACGAAGAAAGATTTCCTGGATATCCATGCAGAAGATGTAGCGGGATTCTACAGAAATCTTGAAAAAAAGATCGAAGAGAAAACACTTGCGCCAAGTACCTGTGCCAAAAAGATCCGGGAACTGAATTCCCTGTCAAATTACGTCTATGAGAATCGTCTGGAATTTGGTATCAGAGATGATTATACGAATCATTTTGCCGATTATGTCAAAAAAGTCCAAAAAGTAAGCATGTATGCAAATGCAGTTCCTGTGGAGGACATTGACCGGCTGCTTGTAGCTGCACAGGAAAATCATATGGCGTACTGTATCATAATTTTGCTTTACCGCATGGGCTTTTCCTCGACAGAGATCATTGACATGAAGCCGGAAAATATCCGTCTATATAACAACGGAGCCTATGCATTTATGCCAAAACGCGACAAGGCAAATTTTATCCCGGAAGATGTCTACAGGATCCTGGAGCTGTATCTGGCAGAACGAGAATCGAACGAATATCTGTTTTACAATAAATATGGAAATCAGCTCAATACCATGTATATCAGCCGTCTACTGAAGAAATACACGGCAAAAGCAGGGATTCACAATTACAGCGCTCAGCAGCTTCGGAATTCCTGCATTTATACGATGTTTGCATATGGAGCAGATACGGAAGGTGTTGCAGAGGAAATGGGGATCACACCGGATAATCTGAAGCGTTATAAGCGTAATTATATAGATGAGACCTCCAGAAGTATCCGAAGTATGGTCAAATTAAAGGCAGATCTTCCGGAAAATGAATAAACAGAAAGAAGGAATTTTTTATGCGTCAGGAACAATTTAAAATGGAACGCCAGGGACTGATCAAAGTCGGCGATGTCGTAGAGATTTCAGAATTTCAGTCCTATATGAATTACAGTTACATCATAGAACCGGCTGTGGCAATGTCCGGATGTTACAAAAACTCCGAACGAATTAAATCCAAAACTGGCGTGATCAAAAAAATCGACCACACACCAAGGGGATTTATGGTAACGGCTGAATTTGAGGAATAAAGGCAAAATCCGGGATATGGCTGGAATCTGTATAGATCTATATGAAAAACTACGGTTTGTCGTATAGATATAGATAACTGCTGTCAGCTGTATTTTTCGGGATTTACTAATGATTTGATTTTAAGGAGTTAAATTTTTATGGAGAAAAAAACAACATATCACGAACAAAAAGATGTCGAGAATATTTTAAGGCTGCGTGAAGTTCTCTCAACGCTGCCGCCGTTTTGCAGGGATTATTTTCGTGCGATCGATACGACGACTACGACCAAGACCAGGATTTCCTATGCCTACGATATCCGGATTTTCTTTCAGTTTCTTCTTGATGAAAATCCGGCATTTAAGGATTACAAAATGACGGATTTTACAGTTGATGTCCTGGATCAGATCAAGGCTCTGGATCTTGAGGAATATCAGGAATATCTCAAGGTCTACCAGGCTGGTGACAAAACCGAAACAAACGGCGAACGTGGGCTCAAACGAAAGATCTCTGCCCTTCGGAGTTTTTATGCATATTATTACAGAAGGGAAATGATCGAGACAAATCCGACCGTACTTATCGATGTGCCAAAGATCCATGACAAAAGCATCATCCGGCTTGATACCGATGAGGTTGCTCTCCTGCTTGATTATATAGAACATTGTGGCGACCAGCTTACCGGTCAGAAACGTGTCTACTATGAGAAAAACAAAGAACGCGATCTGGCGATCGTGACTCTGCTTCTCGGAACCGGTATCCGAGTTTCGGAATGTGTGGGACTTGATATTGAAGATGTGGATTTTAAGAATAACGGAATAAAGGTCACCCGAAAAGGTGGAAATGAAATGGTTGTATATTTCGGACCGGAGGTAGAAAAAGCTCTGAAACGTTATCTGGAAGTCCGCGAGAATATCATTCCGCTGGAAGGCCATGAACACGCTCTCTTCTACTCTGCCCAGCGCCGCCGTATCGGTGTCCAGGCGATTGAGAATCTTGTCAAGAAATATTCCCAGCAGATCACGACCACCAAAAAGATCACACCTCACAAGCTCCGCAGCACCTACGGTACGGCCTTGTATCAGGAAACAGGTGATATTTACCTTGTTGCAGATGTTCTTGGCCACAAGGACGTAAATACGACCAAGAAACACTATGCAGCGATCGACGATGCCAGAAGACGCCAGGCGGCGAAGGCAGTTAAGCTGCGCGAGGATTAATACCTGCTGCCCGTAATGTCTTGCATTATGTACGTTGTTATATGTGCAAATAAAAAGAACATCTTTATGACAGATCTTCGGGATCCTGAAGTTTTTGTCATAAAGATGTTCTTTTTATAAGACTATCCTGCCAGATGCAGTGCTCCTATCAGAAAGATCCAGCTCAGTCCATAATAGGAAATAACAGCCACAAGGTCGTTGACTGTAGTGATGAGCGGACCGGAAGCAACTGCCGGGTCGATGTGGATCTTTTTGAAGAATAACGGAATGCAGGTTCCTACGGCACTGGAGATCAGCATTGCGAGCAACAGGGAAGAACCGATGCAGGCAGATACCGCAAAGGCAAAGATAAGGGTTTTGCCTTTAAATAACCAGATATACAATCCGATCAGCACAAAGGACATAAGTCCAAGCACACCGCCGTTGCACAGACCGATACGCATTTCCTTAAAAACAAGTTCCAGTTTTTGTTTGCCGGTGAGGGATTCATCCATCAGTACACGGATCGTTACAGCCAGTGACTGGGTTCCGACATTACCTGCCATATCCAGAATCAGTGACTGGAAACACATGATGATCGGCAGATTGGTCACAACCTTTTCAAAGATTCCGACAACAGAGGAAACGACCATGCCAAGTCCAAGAAGGACGATCAGCCATGGCATTCGTTTCTTCATACTTTCTTTGAGAGGTTCCTTGAGATCCTCCTCAGCAGTCAGACCAGCCAGTTTCGCATAGTCCTCTCCCATCTCATCATCGACGAGATCTACGATGTTTGCAGATGTAATAACACCGATCAGGCGGTTATCGTTATCAAGGACCGGAATGGAATCTTCGGAATAATCCTTGAGGTCTTCCATACAGTCATCGATCAGGGCTGTTCCGTATACATACGGGTAGGAAGTGACGATCAGTTCACTGAGCGGATGATCCTGGCGCGCGATGATCAGATCTTTCAGATCGATCGCACCGTAGAATTCCTGATTGCTGTTTACGACAAAAATGGTAGAGATATTGTCATTCTGAGCTGCCTGGGATACCAGGGAACTCATGGCTTCCTTCACAGAAAGATGATCCTGGATCACGATATAGTTGGTGGTCATCCGGCTTCCGATTTCTTCCTCATCGAAAGAATTGATCATCTCGATATCATGTCTCGCTTCATCATCCAGTAACTCGATCAGAAGTCTTCTTTTTTCTTTGTCAAAATGCTGCAGGATTTCAGCTAATATGTTTGTTTCTGTTCGGGAAAGGATCGCAGCAGCTTTCTTGAGGCTCATTTCTTCGAGATAAGTGACTGCCATCTCCTCATCAGTGTATTCCAGAATATCCGATAAAGTATCAAGATCAAAGATCCGGTAAAGCTTGTTTCGTTCTGCAGAAGAAAGCTCCGGCAAAACATCTGCAATGTCGTTTTCGTGGAAATCCTGCAGACGCTTGGAAAGGACTGCCGGAGATATATTGCTTCTGATCACTTCAAGGATTTCTTTTGTGTAGTCCTGTGTTCTTTTTTCCATCCTGTTTTCCTCCTTTTTCGTGGTTTCCGAAAAAGAGCACACCAAAACAAGGCATGGTCTTTCTCAGAGCATGTCAATTGGTATCATTGTTAAACGGATATTTGAATTCCGTTTCGCTATTTGGTTAGATTGTGTTCAGGGATTTTACAGGATAAAAAAGAGAAAAATAGAATAATATAAATTAAAACAGAATGTGACGTGTCATCTCACAAACTGCTGCTCTCTTTGATCCTGTGTTACTACTTCGCCCGTGAGAATCACAACTCTCCATTCTGTTCACCTGCCTTTGTATAATTGAATTTTATTGACGGTCATATTATAACCCGTTCACCAGGGGATGTCAAACGGTTTCATCTTAATATTTATTTAGATTACATAATCATACTTATGGTAACTAAAATGGTGCGCAGAAAAAGAACCCTGCCAGCCAGCAGAGTTCTTCTCATCTCCATATCCTATGTAAAATTTAATGAAACCGTAATTATAATGCAGTCACGATCTTATCCTGGAATGCTTCCGGAACTTCTTCCTTGTCAAGAGACATGCTGATGATGAATTTTACATTGAATTTCTCACCAACTGCGATAAGCTGTTCCAGAGTATTGGAAACATCCTGTCCCTCTAATTTAGCAGTTGTCAGGAAACTGTCGAGATATACCTGCTCAAGATCGTGATCCTGAGAAATGATTCCGCATACGAAACCAACGAATTCATCGGCGTTCTTGATCGGATATACAGAAACATCGATCAGACGAACCTTGTTGTTCAGTTCATACATGTGTTTCGTGCTTTTGTCTAAGTAAACAATGCTGCCATTTGCATCCTTAATTGCGCCGTTCACTTTGTCTAACAGTACTTTTGTTTTGCCCTTGCCTTTCTTTCCTACAATCAGTTCAACCATCCTGTTTTCCTCCTTAGACACAATATGATATTAATTTTGAACAAATACGATAATTAATATGTTTGTATTATAGTGTATTTTGCATCAAATTTCAATAGAGAATTGCAAGTTTTTGTGAAATTTTCATTAATATTGTAGTGTGGCACAGAAAAGGATTCAATTTTCCTGTGCCAGAGGGATTCCTGAACGGGAATAATCGTAATCAAGATAGTAATTCAGCATTTTCTGTATCCGTGATTCATAGTTTTGAGGAGTCATGAGTCCCTTGTCATCATAAATCCAGTTAATGATGTTTTCGCTGATCGATTCACTGTAATGAGTATCATCTTTGTAATTATCAAGATCGCAGGTAAGCTCAAACAGATCCGTAAAGGAAAAAAGCTTCACATTATCATACTCCATAAGCAGTTCTGCCTGCAGCTTTTCTGCTTCAAAATAACGTTCCAGATTTCCGGAGCATTTAAGCTTATACCACCAGACTGCACTGTATGGCGGCGTATAGAAATAAAACGTAGTTTCCGGATGAGCTTTTACCATATCAAGACCATTCGCCTCTACATTATGACGGACAGTTTTGGCATCATCTTCTGAAAACTTCTTCTGTTTTTCGATTTTTGTTGGAACAGAGTAGGTTTGGAGTACGTAGTCTGTTCCGACGGGATAATCTGCTGCCCAGGAACTGTATTCATCCATGGATGGTGTTTTTTCGCCATGAAGTGTGTATTTGATAACACCAAGCGTATTGTCTATAAAGATATCTTTGTTAAAAAGATACTGGACATCGTTCCATATATTATTATCATACAGATAAGTTGGAACATTGTTATAATTGTAATCGGACTTGTCATCAAAAATCTTATTATAATCCAGACAGCGGAAAATATATTTAATATCAGACTTATTGTCAAATATAGTACGGATTTCTTCATCGATTGCCCAATAGGTATCACCAGTAAGGGTTACCTTGACAGAATGCGTTCCAAACAGGTCATCAAACTGTGAAGTCTTGAAATTCTGCATCATAGAAGTGCCTGTGATTGCAGCATCATAATCAAAATTCTGGATGATACCGTTATTCAGATATCGTTCTTTTCCTCGCTCAAGAGGATATTCCAACTGTTTCAGAGGCTTATGATAGTGAAAAAAAGGATCGATCACTGCTGTCATGCCACCTGCGAGGATCAGGAGTGTGCCCGTTCCCACGAGTACAGTTTTTACAAATTTATTACTGTTCATAGTATTGCTCCCTAAAAGTTAAAGTAGAGAAATTCTGATACACCGGAAAGGGTAAAAATTCCCCAGACCAGACAGAGTACAGTCACTGCCGCCATTTTAGTGGTTGGACGGAAATTCATCTCCTGATTGTTTTTGAAATTAAGACACAGGAACAACATTCCGCCAAGCAGAATCAGGGCATCTGAACCACGGATGGAAGCCATGATTTTATTGAGTACGGGGATATGACTGTAAATCAAGTAGAATTCCTTTAACTGAAAAGTCTGTAAAAATGTAGCATGGAGATTGAGGTTCTGGAATTTCAGGATTCTTTTGATAAATGTAAATGCCTGAGAAATAGAATCAGCCCTAAAAAAGATCCATGTTATATTTACAAACAGAAAAGTAAAAGCCCACTGAAGGACTACATGCATGCTCTCCCACTGTTTCCGGAACATTCTGGTAAGTGCATTTCCTATTCCATGCAGAAATCCCCAGAAAATAAAGGTCCAGTTCGCACCATGCCAGAGACCACTGACAAGGAATACAATGATGATATTTATATAAGTCCGGACAGTTCCCCTACGGCTTCCGCCAAGCGGAAAGTACACATAGGTTCGCAGGAAT
Organism: Blautia sp. CAG:237; assembly: GCF_000436615.1. Taxonomy (NCBI): domain Bacteria; kingdom Bacillati; phylum Bacillota; class Clostridia; order Lachnospirales; family Lachnospiraceae; genus Blautia; species Blautia sp. CAG:237. The sequence continues at coordinate 34,692 of NZ_FR886747.1, read as the reverse complement.
CTGGTCAGTGTCAGATGCCAGCGTTTCCAGAAATCTACGACAGACAGCGCTTTGTATGGTGAATTAAAGTTCATTGGGATATGGATATTAAACATATATCCCAGACCCGTTGCCATATCACAATATCCACTGAAGTCAAAATAAATCTGGAAAGTGTAGGCAAGCATTGTAAGGATCGCATCCATGGATGTAAGTCCACTGCCAAGGTGGCTGTAGCCCCATGAAACAGATCCGCTTAAGGTGTCGGCGATCACAGCTTTTTTGACAAGACCGGCTGCGAACATATACAAACCGCGCGCCATATTGTCCCAGTTGATCTTCCAGTTGTTTTTGTCCTCAAACTGTGGAAGGACTTCGTTATGCAGAACGATCGGACCCGCGATCAGCTGCGGGAAAAAGGTTACAAATAATGCGTAATCTGTAAAATTGTATTCCTTGGTTTCTCCACGGTAAGAATCAACCATATAAGAAACCTGCTGGAAGGTAAAAAAGCTGATACCCAGTGGCAGGACGATATTCTTTAACTGGAAGTCCGTGGAAAAAACTTTATTCAGATTATCTACGAAGAAATCATAGTATTTGAAATAAAATATCAGACCAAGATTGAATATCAGACCAATACCAAGCAGTGCCTTTTTCAGAAGTGCAAGCTGTCCTTTCGATATTGTGCCCCCCCATCTGCGCTGCAAAAGCTGAGACAACAGATAATTGACAACAATACTGCTGCACATGATCCACAGATAACTTGGATTGAAATAGCCATAAAACCAGAAAGACATGAGGATCAATGCAACCTTTGCAAAGACTGGTTTTCCGAGTTTATGCAGTCCATAATAGCTACCAAGTGTCAGTGGAAGAAAAACAAATATAAATATGTAAGAATTAAATAACATGTCGTTTTTGTACTTCCCCCTAAATTAATTTTTTAATTTTGTATCAATTATCAACTATAAGGGAAAGTTTAAGGTTCGTCAAGTTTTTCTTCCACTTTGCAGGCTGTTAGAATAGGTGGCACCTTCTGCGGCAAAGAGGATTGTCTTTATTATAGATGGTCATGATCTCGTTTTTATTTCCGCTTGTATCTGCAAGTGTACCGTTTACGATCATGCTTTTGCTACATCCCATGATAAAGTCATCATAAGAGCAGATAGTAACATGGTCGATCTCTGCCTGTTTACAGGACACCGGAGTATTTGTGATCCCGCTCAGTCCCCATACCTGAGATACTGGAAGTGCTCGCATGATCGGAACGGTTGAAGTCTTCCGGATCTCCTGGCAGATATCAAAACCAGATCCATCCGGAAGGCTGACATCCAGAATAACAAGATCGTATTTATCTTCCGTCCATAACTGCTTCTGCTCATCTCTGATGCGGGCGATATCAAGAGCATAGCCCTGTTTCTTAATGGCAAAGGATAAGCCATTTAACATACTTAAGTCATCTTCGACCAGTAATATGTGTTTCATGTTGTCTCCTTTGGTTTATGTGTTATTAAATCCAGTATAGTGCGGGATGAGGCGGGATGCAACTTACATTCTTGTAAGATTGGGATAAGAGGCAAACAAAGAGTGAAGCTTTTAAAACTCCACTCTTTGTCTGAATGATAGATCATTTTCTGTGCATCTGCAGAATCTCAAGAAGAATTTCATACACAGATTCATTTTTCTCTATGATAAGTGACAGGTTTTCCTTTGTCTGGTTCAGAAGGTGAAAAAGGGTCCGTACGTCGGAACTGCCACTGTTGTTTCGCAAAGATGAACGAAGATATCCTTCTGTGTCGTAATAATAACGTTCATCCAGAACGGTGACGAGACGGTCGGTGACGCGGACCGCGGCGGTGTTCAGGTCTGCGGGTGTGGAGGTCTGGCGGAACTGGTAGCCCTGATGAATGTAGCCGTCAAGCAGGTTTTGCGTTTCGCTTTCATTGTTGGCGCAGACTACTTCGATATGCGGATAGTATCTGGAACTTTTTTTCCTTGGCAGATGGAGCATATTCTGGATGAAGGAGGAAAGTTCGGCATTGGTGCGAATGCGGTTAGTCAGATGGAAGGTCAGGATCTGTGGCAGGCGTTCTATCTTCTGAATAGTGGTCTGGTCCATTTCCTCAGGAGAGATCATATCCTCGGAATCACTGGAAAAGATCACGGGCTGGTGATTAACTGCATTTAGAAGAATGTCAAGTTTTGGAGCGGAAAGCAGATGAGCTTCATCTACCAGGATGGCGCTGTAGGAATCAAAGCTGACTGGTTCCCTTTCATTAGCAAGCTCTTTGTCGGTGAGAAAATCGATCCTCTGCAGGCGTTCATGCAGGATCTCCCAATCCCTGGCAGCTTCTCCGCAGTGGATCATGCAGACTCTCTGACGGACAGACAGTTTCATGGCAATGTCATAGAGCAGCAGGGTCTTGCCTGTCCCTGGAAGTCCGTTGAACCAGTAATAGCCGGTGTGTTCTGTGCGGATCTTTTTGAGGATCTGCCGTTCGATATCACGCTGCTGTGAAGTCAGGAAATATTCTTTCCGAAGAAAACGGGCAGGTTCTGTAAGCGGGGAGATCAGATAAAGTTCTGCCTGAAAAAGATCCTCGATATCTCCCTCATAATCCGGACTTTCCTTCTGGAGAATTGTACATAGATGTTCCCAGTATGCCTCTATGATATGGTCATGCTTTGTCAGCTTGACAAGCCGGTTCTGGTTGCTGATATAAGTATAAGAATGGAGCGGCTTTCCAAGCACAGACAGATAATATCGGTTCTGCAGAAGCTGTTTGCAGATCGCCTCATCGGATACTACACCACTTTTTAACTCGATATTTACGATCTGGTCTTTTTTGATTTGGAGAAGGTCAAATTCCTTTCCAAGTTTTGGAATCTGGAAAGAATAGAAAAAACGAAGAGAGCAGATCTGAGGAATATGCACTTCCAGATGTTCTGTCAGAGCCTTCATGCTCTCCATCTCCCACTCTCTCATCCGAAGAAAATATCCCCTCCCCGATAACTGACGCTCCAGTCTCTGAAGATTGTCGAGCGTCTGGTTTCTGGTGATGGTATAGATGGAAATAGATTTCATAATGATTTACCTGACCTCTTTTTTGAGGATTTTGTTAAACAATGTAAAAAAGGTTATTGTGGTAACAGCCGCGGCAAGGATATCGCTTACCGGTTCTGCCAGGAAAACAGCGAACACTTTGTTCGAGAAGAAATTCGGCAGCAGGAAGATCAGCGGGATCAGCATGATCACGATCCAGAAGAAGATCGTGCAAGTAATTTGGGGATGTTTCCTGTTGCCATAGGGTTTGAAGTGTTTGATTCTTGCATTTTAGTCATGGTTTTAGTCCTTTTGTTTGTAAATTGAAAAATGTAAAGTGGTTGGGATCAGGCTGTCTTTGTTGATTAATGCGCGGAGCGCAGAGGGGTTTGGTTTGTTATATGTATTTATTATACTATAACATTTTAATTTATATAACACACTTCTTTATTTTATAAAAACAACAGCCCAGAGCTCTGTCATTCTGCATAAACTCTCCGGGCTGTCTCTTTTTATACATTCATGTATTATACGGTATTGATGTTCTCCAGAAGTGAACTCATCTCCTGATACAGAAGTTCCTTACTGGAAGCTCCCATTACGATGGATATAAATGGATTGCCATATTCATTCTGACATAACAATGCCAGACAGTTTCCTGCACTGCTGGTGGTTCCCGTCTTACCTCCAAGGATCGTAACGCCCTTTGGTGCCGTTGCTTCTCCTGTAAGGTAATGGTCGGTTGCTGTCAGTACTACACTCGCATCAGAGCCATCGCTGTATTTATAATTTGCAGTATAGCTTCCCATCTGTGTGATCTCTGTAAATTCAGGATACTTGAGTGCTTCTTTGAGCATCAGATAGATGTCATATGGTGTAGTATAATGGTTCTCATCCTGCAGTCCATGAGGATTTGTGAAATGTGTTCCTGTACATCCAAGCTGTGCGGCATAAGCATTCATCATAGAAACAAAATTCTCGGTTGAACCGCCGACATGCGTTGCGATCGCAGATGCGGCATCGTTTCCTGAATATACAAGGAGACAGTGCACCAGTTCATCCATCGTTACCTGGTCACCTACCTGGAAACCAACTCGCTGAGAGCCTTCCTCCAGAGTTACATTCTCCTCTGAGATCGTGACTACGTCATCCATGTTTCCATTTGTAAATACCAGGAGTGCTGTCATGATTTTGGTGATACTTGCCGGATAAACTTTGTCATAAGCACCCTTTGCATACATTACCGATTTGTCATTGATATCCAGGAGAAGTCCCTCCTGTCCATCCTCCAGTGTCACAGAATCCAGACTCTGGTCACCGCTTACCACACAGAGGTCTGCAGCAAAAGAAGCCGCTCTTGAAGTTGCCTTAAGTGTATTCTGATATTGGAATTCCTGATTGATATCAAATGCCTGTACCTGTCTGCCAAAGGAAAGTCCCTTCTGCAATAAGAAGTACCCTCCTCCACACAATACGACTGCCAGAAGAAGCACCGTTACTATAATCGGAAGGAAATTTCTTCTGGGACGTTTTTTCCGGCGTGCTTCCGGATTTCTTCTTGCCTGTGTCGGACTGACAGGACGTGCACTTTTGCCTTTGATTTGCTGAGTGTGTGAAGCACTTCCTGTCGGTCTTGCTGACCGGGCTGCTTTTTTTCTGGTGGAAGCAGCGGATGAGGAAGTATTACGAGGTCTTGCTGGTCTCTCCTGAATCTCTTCTCTTCTGCGCTCACGTGGCTGTTCTTTTTTCATAGGTAATCCTCTTTCTGATTTACTGACTTTTTGCGAATTTCCTTATTGTATGCACTGCTCTGCAAGCCTACATTCAGGACAAGCCCCATTCCAAGATAAAGACTGACGAGAGAAGTCAGGCCATAACTTACAAATGGAAGTGGTGTACCTGTATTTGGTGCGATTCCTGTCGCAACACAGATATTCAGAAAACTCTGCAAAGAAACGATACTCGCCATTCCGCAGCATATGATCTTACCCGACAGATCCTTGGCCCGAAGCCCCATCCGGATACATTCTATCGAGATTGCCAGAAGCAGAAGAATAATCGTACAGCAGCCAAGGAAACCATATTCTTCGCCTGCAACTGCAAAAATAAAGTCTGTCTGGTTCTCAGATACAAAGTTTCCTTCATTTACAGAAGCAACTTCATCGTTTCCGGACAGTTTCTTGCCGATCAGTTCTCCTGATGCGATCGCTGTCTTGGAGTTATTCTGCTGCTGAATATCATCACTGTACTCATCATTTTCAGGATAAAGGAATGACATGATTCGATTTCTCTGATAGTCCTTGATCAGTTTCTGATCCGGCTGAACAACAATAAAAAGAAAGATGATGATCAACGGGATCAGGATCAGGAATGTTCCGCCTATGACCTTGTAACTAAGTCCTGCAATATAGATCAGGATGCAGAACACAGCCAGCATCATAAGCGTATTCTTAAGGTCCGGCTGCTCATAGATCAAAAGCAGTGGAACAGCCAGCAATAAAACGGATTTCGCCAGTGTTTTCGGCGTATTCAGATCTTCTTCGTGATCCATAAAAAACCTGGCAAAAAACAATATAATGATGATCTTTGACAACTCTGTCGGCTGGAAACGAATAAATCCAAAATCAATCCAGCGCGCTGCACCGTTTGCAGAATCACCAAACAGACGAACGATCAGAAGAAGGGCGATGTTCGCGCCATACATGATCCACTGGAAATTGGATATCCAGGAATAATCAATCAGTGAAAGAATCACCATGAAGATCAGTCCCATGATAACACCGATCATCTGCTTACTCCGCAGGTCATCTCTGGCACTTCCAACCAGAATGATTCCGATCACACTGATCGCAAGAAGAAAGATCACCAGTCTGAAATTATAAAATCGTAACTTATACTGTTTAATCATTTTGTATCTTATTCCCTTTTCTTATATACCGGAATATCCGCATGAAGAACCGGCGGTTCCTGGCTGATCCGGAATACAACGCCATCTTCATCTATGGATACGTATTTTTTTACTGTGCGGATCATATCATCTTTCAGCAATTTCATCATCTGCGGAGAACAGTCGATCCGCTCTGAAACCAGAAGGAGCTTCATCCGGTTCCTTGCATAATCAGCGGAGCGGTTCCTGAATTGCGAAAATGCTTTCATACAAATCCCCTCCTTCTGCTTATGGATCATTTACGGAAAAAATCTCCAATTCGCTGAAACATTCCTTTTTTTGATCTGAGTTCTGCAAAAGGAACCTCCTCACCAAGAAGCCTCCGGCAGATATTGCGGTATTCCTCCTCTGCCTGAGAATTCCTTCCCGAAAGCGGTTCTCCCTGATTGGCTGCGATCACGATCTGCTCATCATCAAGGATCGTACCGATCAGATCCACAGCAAGGATCTCGATCACATCCTCTACGGACATCATATCTCCACGTGCGATCATATCGGGTCGAAGCCTGTTAATGATCAGATGGATATCCCTGATATCTTCCGCTTCAAGAAGTCCAATGATACGGTCTGCATCACGGATTGCAGATACCTCCGGTGTTGTTACGACAAGTGCCTTATCTGCCCCGGCGATCGCATTTCGAAATCCCTGCTCAATGCCGGCCGGACAGTCAAGAAGAACAAAATCAAACTCTTCCCTGAGTTCCTCTGTCAGCTTGATCATCTGCTCCGGTGACACTGCCGACTTGTCCTTCGTCTGCGCAGATGGCAGAAGAAACAGTTCCGGATGTCTCTTGTCCTTGATCAGTGCCTGCTTCAGACGGCAGTTTCCATTAATGACATCCACAAGATTATACACGATACGGTTCTCAAGTCCCAGGATCACATCCAGGTTCCGAAGACCGATATCTGTATCGACAACAACTGTCCGCTTGTCCAGCATTGCCAGACCTGTGCCAATATTGGCAGCTGTCGTTGTCTTGCCTACGCCACCCTTACCGGATGTAATTACTATCACTTCGCCCATGTTTCTGTATCCTCCTCAAAGATATGTTCCAGACTTCTGGTATTTTCTTCTGTGATCTCAGACACAGGGCAGATGCCCTGTGTCTGTTAATCATTTGAAGTATTGCTGGTATCGCTGGAGGCATAGCCCGTCAGAATTGTATCTTCATCTGCCAGATCATAAATGTACTGTAAGATATCATTTGCGGTCAAACAGGCATTTCCTGAACTGTAACCATTTGCAATTCGGACAGCAAGCGCATATTCTGGAGCACCTGTTGATGCTGAAGTCGTATAACCGATAAACAGACCATGGTTCGGATGGTAAATATCCAGCTCGGCAGTACCTGTCTTACCAGAAAGAGTTACTCCAAGTCCATTGAACTGTTCATGTGTTTCAACAACCCTGCGCATACCATCATGAATATCATCCCATACGCTGCTCGGAACATCCGTCATCTGATTTTTGACAGACGGAGCATATTCTGTAAGGATTTTTCCCTGAGAATCTGTAACCTTATCCAGAAGGGAAAGGTCATAAACTGTTCCGGAAGTTGCCAGTGCCGTCGCATATCGTGCAAGCTGACTGGTACTGAACAGATGATTACCCTGTCCAATATAAGACGGAACTGCCTTACTGTCAGAAACATGTGGAGATGCTTCTGAAATCTCAATGCCTGTTTTTTCATCCAGACCAATCTCGGATGCATACTGCTGCAGTTTCGAAAGACTCAATGTTTCCGAAAAATCTCCATCTGCATTCTTTCCTGCAAGGAAACCGATCATATTGAAAAAGTAGTTGCAGGACTGCTCAATCGCACCACGAATCTCAAGAGATCCATGCCCCTGTCGGTTCCAGCAGTAAATTGCCGGTGTTACCAGATCAAATTTACCTGTACACTCATAATAAGTTCCATCATCAATAATGCCCTCCATCATTCCTGTAATCGTAGACAGAAGCTTCAATGTAGAACCAGGTGCTGTTGTCTGCTGCGTTGCCTTGTTAAAGAACGGGCTGGATTGATCCAATGCAAGTTTTGAATAATAGCTGGTATCCATATTATTGCTGAGTTTGTTATTATCATATCCAGGGTAAGAAACGCATGCAAGAACTTTTCCGGTATTTACATCTGTAATGACTGCTGATGCAGAACACGGTGCAAGTGCAAGCTGTGCCGGTTCGATCTCCAGATTGGCAATCTTATTGATCATAAAATCATAAGCAGACATCTGACCGGAGGCAAGGCTTTCATAACTTGAGTCATCCTTGGAAAGAACGCCCTGCTCGTAAAGTACCAGGCAGATATCCTGTCCGGAAATCTGGTCATTCATAAGCATGTACTTGTACAAAAGCTTCGAAAAACCAGTGTCTGTCTTCAGATAATCTGTAATATAATCCGTAAGTGCCTTATAAACTTCATTGGAATCCAGATATTCCCCATCTGGTGAAATAACAGAAATATCGATCCAGTTCTGGCTTGCGGTATAGTTCAGATAATCCTTGAGACTGATACTCTGATCTGTTGTCCATGCCTGGTATGTCGCATCCGAAGTATCTACGGAATCCTTCTTTATGACTCCCAGTGTATCTCTGAGAATGGTATCACAAATATAAGAAAGGTATTCCTGAAATTCCTTCGATTCATCCTTATATGCAGGCGGATTGTCCATTGTCAACCTGTTAGTTATTGTATCAAAAACTTCCTGCTGCTTTTGTTGAAATTTGGCATATAAATTTTTTTCTGTATCGGAAGCATTCTGATTACTGAACTTATCAATATCAATCACACTGTTGGATATCAGTGCATTGTATACATCATAGATCGGAACAACGATCCTACTTGCATCTTGTTCAGCTTCATAGTCAAACTCCTTAACTGCCTCGATCTTGTTCAGAAGAATACCGGCAACCCTCTGTTTGAGGATCTGATAAATTGCCGCCTGCCAGTCTGAATCTACAGAGAGATAAACATCATTTCCAGCCTGTGGCTCTATTGTTGTGCCACTGTCAATTTTGAGGACTTTACCAAGGTTATCAACCGTAACCGTCTCCTGTCCATCCGTTCCCTGAAGATCCATTTCCATATACTGTTCAATTCCCGCTTTACCGATGACGGCATCATTAGAGTATTTCGGATCCTGTTTCTTAAGATCTGCAAGTTCATCAGAAGATGCCTTACCAGTATAGCCCAGCAGAGGTCCCATACTCTCATCCTCTACATACTGGCGGCTGGAATCCTCCAGAACATCAATTCCCTGAAGTTCATTCTGATTTTCCTTGATTGCTGCAACGGTGCTCTCGCTGACATTTGTCGCGATCGTAACCGCCATATATTTCTGGAAACTGTTTGTGCTCAGTTCATAGCGCATGATTGCAATATCCAGAACTTCCTGCCTGGTAAGTTCCTGCGGAAGACCGTACTGTTTCAACTCTGCATCTGTATAGGCTTCATCGCCATAAAGGACGATAGAAAATCCCTTGTTACCACTAAGATAATCCATCATGTCAGCAGCACTGGCAGCTGCCTCGTCTTTGGTCAGGTCATCAATGAGCGCATGACCGTAAATATCTGCCTTAAATCGATTCAGGGTAAATCCAGGATCAATATCAAACACATAATTTCCACTGTTATCCAGTTTAATATGAAATGTATTTGAAAGACTGTCTCCATTCTCAGCAAGGATCTGCAAAACCTTATAAGCAGTACCATTTAATGTCAGGTTTTTCTGGCGGGTCGTATCATAACTTCCATTATCCTCAAATGTCAGAGAATATGACAAAATATTGGAAGCAATCAGTTTATTGTTTCTGTCATAAATATTACCTCTGGTACTTTTGAGGACACGTGTCTTGGTGGTCCTTGTCTGGAATTCATCAATATAGTCCTCGCCCTGAATGATCTGCAGCTCATAAAGCTGGCGTATCAGAACAAAAGACAAAAGAATAAACACCAGCAAAAGCACAGAGGTTCGTTTCAGTTGAATTTTTTTGAATATTTTTTTTATTTTAGTACCCAAATAGATTCCCTTTCTTTCCTGGTCGCACTCATGAAGCGATGATTAATATAATAAAAAAACTTATAAACGATCATTGTCAGAAACACTGTATAAAAAATTTCCGGAATAATGATCCTGTACAGATATGTAAAAAGTCCAAGCCTTCCTCTCAGGAAAAACTGAAGTCCATACACTGCCAGATTATAGAACAGATCCATGATTGCAGTGAGAGCCATTGGAACTTTGATATCATCATCATAATAAATACGGAATGCATAACCACTGAAAAATCCCGCATACATATAAATCAGCGCATAAAATCCAAATACAGATCCATAAAACAGGTCTACAAGCAGTCCGCTGAAAAATCCCGTCCACAGGCCACTCTTACGTCCCCGCATCAGCCCCATGGAAACACATAGAATCAACAGAAGATTCGGAGTAATCGAGCCAATGGCGATTTTCTGGAGAAGTGTTGACTGCAAAAGGAAAGACAAAATGATCGTAAAAAACAGAACGATTTTACTTTTCATTATTCTGCTCCCTCCTGGTCGGTATCTGCATCAGAAGAAGTATCCGCTGCTCCACTGTTATCAACTGCATCCTGCTTGTTTACCGTGATAACAAAGACATCCTTAAGATGCTGAAAATCCACCGGTGTTACAATTGTACCGGTCTTTGTCAGATTGTTGGTATCCAGTTCAATCTCGCTGACGTAACCGATAAACAGTCCCTCTACATATTTGTCACTGATATTGGAAGTAACAACTCTCTCGCCTACCGTAACTTTATCATCCTTGTCATAAAGCTGTGAAAAACGAAGTTTCCCCTCATCAATCAGTTCAAGTTCTCCTTCTACCACACAGGTGTCATCTGTGCCTACGGTCATTGCACTTACATTACTGCTGTCATCAATGATCGCACGGACGGTAGCCCAGTTTGGTCCTACTTCTGTAACAATTCCTACAAGCCCCTTACCAGCGATCACATTATTATCCACACGGATACCATCATTACTTCCGCGATTGATCATAAAGGTATCGTACCAGTTTCCAGGGTCCTTGGAAATGATTCTGGCAGCAACCTTAGGATATGAGGAATATTCCTCATCCAGATTGTAAAGTTCCTGAAGTCTGGAAAGTTCTGACTGATTCTGGATCAGGATATTATTCTGTTCTGTAAGTGTATCAACAGCATCCTGCAGTTCCTGGTTCTTATCGATCAGATCCTGCTTATCCTGAAATGTCTGGTTGATCTCACCGATCCAGCTTCCGATCCCATTGATACTTTTTTCAAATGGAACTACGATCATTCCTGCTGCCTCTGCCAGCGGCTCCGATGTAACACCGGAAGCCAGTGTCGATACCACAGCACTTCCACAGAAAAATGTCATGATCACCAGCAGATGTTTACTCTTTAAATGTATACGAAATTGAAATTTCTTTTTCAGGTTTCTCATGTATCATACCCCTAAAAAATTATAATTTACGTTGTTTAACGGGCTGTGCCCATTTCATCAGGTCACGGTCACGGATGATCTTCTCCAGACCGCAGATTGTCGCCTTTTCGTAGAAAGGCGATAAGTTAAAGGAAAATCCTGTATAGCTCGCAAGATAATTATCAATATATGGAATTCGCGTACTTCCTCCGGTGAGATAAATCCCCTCTCTGGCAATGTGGTAGGCAATCTGCGGTGGAATTCGCTCCAGAAACGTCTTCATTTCTGCTGCAATCTCATTCACACAGTCCATAATCCCGGCATTTACCACATATCCGGAAATAACTTCTTCCCGTGGAAGACCGGAGATGCTGTCAATTCCAACTACCTTGCGTGCCTCCTTCCGCTGATCGTTCAGACGGCCCATCGCAATCTTGAGCCGTTTCCCGGTCCGCGTACCGATCTGCAGGTTGTAACGCTTGCGGATCTCTGCACAGATTGCTTCATTCATCTGTCTGCCGCCGATCGGAACTTTCTTGGAAATGATAATGTTTCCGTCTGTCAGAATAGAAAACTGTGTGCTCTGTGCACCAATATTGACAACCATACTGCCTTCATTTTTCTCCATCCGGACTCCCATTGCAAGTGCATCCGCGATCGGAGCTTCTACCATGTAAACCCGGTTCTGATGAAGCCAGTGTCCATTTGCCACATAATAATACGCCCTCTTCTCAATCGCAGTCATATCCAGTGGAACTGAAAAAAACATATCGGATCCAACTCCCAGAAATTTATCGATTTTTTTCATCATACTGTATAATGCGATCTCCTGGAGTTCCAGATTTGCAATCATACCAAATGTCATCGGAGAATTCACGGCAATGTCTACCGGAGATTTTTCAAACATCTCATAGGCTTCATTTCCCACTGCAATGATTCTGCGTCCTCTGGATGCTACCATGTTTTTTTCCATGTAACTCTTGTTTTTTAAAAAGGAATAGACTTTAATCGTGCTGCTTCCCAGATCTATTCCGTATGTTTTTCTTAAAAGCATAAAACAATCCCTTCATTCCAGGTATTCTCCGAGTATTCCTTCTTCCCTGAAGCTTACATACCTGTGATCACCGATAATGATATGATCCAGAAGACCAATCCCAAGCATCTCTCCTGCCCGGAAAATCCGTTCTGTGACTTCGCGGTCACATTGGCTTGGAACCGGATTGCCACCCGGGTGATTATGTACCAGAATCAGACTGACCGCATGATAGCGAAGTGCTTCCAGATATACTTCCCTTGGAGTGATCAGTGTTGCATTGACTGTTCCCTTGGAGAGAATCGTATCATTCAGTAAATGGTTCTGGTTATCCAGCATCATACAGATCATTATTTCCTGTTCCTGATGACGAAGCTGCTCCATATAATAGGCTGCAATCGAATCCGGATTCTGAAAACTCAAGTTTGGTCTGGCTGCCGCACATGAGATTCGCTTTGACAATTCTCCAATGCATTTAAGCTGCACCGCCTTGACAGTGCCAATCCCATGTATCTTCTTAAGGTCTGAAAGGGAACTGTGAAGGATTCCCAAAAGACCGGGATATGAAGAATGTTCCATATGGTTCAGGATCTCATTTGCGAGGTTCAGCGAATTCTTCCCTCTGGTCCCGGACCGGAGGATCACTGCCAGAAGTTCACTGTCACTGAGTGTACTCTCCCCGTCCCGCATGCATTTCTCATAAGGACGTTCGGATTCCGGTATATCTTTGATGGTTTGATTCATATATCTTACCTGCGCTCTCTAAATAAGTTCAGGCCCCCGAAGAATCAAAACTCATTTTAGCATAAAAAGAGGGAGATGTACACTCCCTCCTAGAAATTTCTAAATTTTTCACAAATGAACTCTGCCGCCTTGATCCCATCCATCGCAGCAGAAGTGATGCCTCCGGCATATCCTGCGCCCTCTCCGCATGGATAAATTCCTTCTATATTAGAGAGTCCTTCTTTACTCCTTGTGATCCTTACAGGAGAAGAAGTCCGGCTCTCAATTCCACTTAAGAGCGCATCTTCACGGTCAAAGCCATGAAGTTTCTTACCGAATGCAAGAACGCCTTCCTCGATGGAATCCCCGATTGCCTTTGGAAGAATGGAACGCACATTGGAAAGTACAAATCCGCCCCTCATCTGAGGAACGACTTCCCCGAATTCTGTACTTGCCTGATCTTTCCTGAAATCTCCAAAAAGCTGAACCGGGATCCTTCCTTCGCCGAGTTCCCACGCTTTTCGTTCGAGTTCTCTCTGGAATGCGATCCCGCCAAGTGGTGTCTCATCCGGGAAATCTTTTGGGTTTACGGTGACGATCAGGGCACTGTTTGCATTTTTGCTGTCACGCGCCTGATAGCTCATGCCATTAACGGCAAGTCGTCCCGGCTCCGAGGAAGCATTTACGACATAACCTCCCGGACACATACAGAAAGAATACACGCCACGGCCATTCTCGCAGGTATGTGTCACCTTGTAGCTCGCCGCCCCCAGGATCTCATTTTCTTCCTCACCATAGAGGTCTTTGTTGATCATGCTCTGTGGGTGCTCCATACGGAGTCCGACAGCAAACGACTTCGGTTCCATATAAACGCCGCGGCGGTTCAGCATCTTAAAAGTATCCCGTGCGCTGTGGCCGAGAGCCAGCACGCAGACCTCTGCCGGGATCTTTTCTCCGTGGTTGACCTCAACGGCTTCCAGTCTGCCATCCTTAAGGATCAGGTCCGTCATTGTCGTTTCAAAGCGGAAACTTCCACCCATTGCCTCGATCTGATGGCGAAGTGTTTCTACGATCCCGATCAGTACATCGGTTCCGAGATGTGGTTTCTGCTGATAGACGATCTCCTTCGGGGCTCCGGCTTTTACAAATCGTTCCAGGACTTCATGGTTACGTCCGTTTGGATCCTTGACCAGAGTGTTCAGCTTTCCATCAGAAAAAGTTCCTGCTCCGCCCTCGCCGAACTGCACATTAGAATCCGGGTTGAGAACACCGTCTTTCCAGAAATGATCTACCGTTTCTTTTCGTTTGGACGCCATTTCTCCCCGTTCGAGGACAAGTGGGCAGTATCCTGCCCTTGCCAGATACCACGCACAGAAAAGTCCTGCCGGTCCGCTTCCGACGATGACAGGTGGATGAATCAGCTCCGTACTTCCTGGTTTCGGGAAATGATATCTTTTCTTTTCTGTTGACATAATATTGTTACTGTGAACTTTTTTCAGAATCTGTTTTTCCTTTGGCACCATGACATCTACGGTGTAGGCGAATTTTTTGTCGTCCTTGTGTCTGGCGTCCAGGGACTGTCTTATGATCTCGTATGTGAAGCTGCCCTCCTGACATTTCAGCGTCCGGGCGATCTTCTTTTCCAGCTGTTCTTTTGTATGGTTTATAGGAAGTTTTAACTGTGTGATCCTTATCATCTTATCTCCTTTGCCGCATGAATGCCTGCCACTGCTCCGCTCGACCATGCCCACTGTAGATTATAGCCGCCGCAGGGACCGTCGATGTCGAGAAGTTCCCCTGCAAAATACAACCCTTTATGGAGCAGGGATTCCAGAGTCTCCGGATCTACTTCACCGGTATCTACACCGCCTGTGCAGACCTGTGCCTGTTCAAATCCGCTGGTTCCTTTGAGCTCAAGAGGAAAAGCAGTCACTGCTCTGTATGGATCTTTCTGTTTCAGGATAACCTTGATCAGTTTATCCGGCAAAAGCCCCAGCAGGCGTTCTGTCCTGGAAAGTTCCGGATATTCTTTTTCCCTTTTTGTGAGAAGTTCTTGAATGTTCTTCTCTGTATATTCTGGGAAAAAGTTCAGTGTAACGGATACTTTGCGTTTCTCTTCCAGGGCTCTGGCTGCCATTCCACTGATCTGAAAGACCGGTATTCCGGAAATCCCATAATCCATCAGCTGGATCTCCCCTGTCTCGCTGGCAGTTTCCGTTCCATCGATCCACAGAGTGACTTTGCAGTCGGTGCGCACACCTGCCCATGCGGAGAAGAAATTGCCTTTTACCTTGAGCCCTGTCAGCGCAGGAAGCGGTTTGAGGATATGATGTCCGAGTTCCCTGGCAAGTACATATCCGCTTCCATCTGCACCCTGTACGGAAGAAGCTTTGGAGCCATTCGCGAGAATGACTGCAGCCCCCTCATAGGTCCACCCTTCTGTCTGGACTTTCCAGAGATCCTGTTCTCTGTAGATCTTCTGGACCTTTTCTCTTGTTTTGATCTTGACTTTAAGGGAGCGTGCCTTAAGAAGCAAAAGCTCCGGAATATATTTCGCCTGGCCGCCTCTTGGATAAAGCCAGCCTTTTTTGTCTGTCACAACAATTCCCAGTTCGTCAAAAAATTTCAAAGTATCTTCCAGCGAAAACTGAGACAGAATGTCCCTGACAAATGCCGGGTTTTGTCCGTGGAACTTTTCCCAGGACATCTCCTGATTGGTCAGATTGCAGCGGCCGTTTCCTGTCACGCAGATCTTACGGCCCGGTTTCTCATTCTGTTCGAGAATCGTGACGGCTGCTCCGTTTCTGGCAGCCATGATTCCGGCAGTCAGTCCGGCAGCTCCGCCGCCGACAACGATCACCTGTGGTTTTTTATCCATAACGACTCCTTATTTTGATGGGAGAGTGACCAGATTCTTCTCTACCAGTTTCTGGAGAGACATCAGGACACCAAGTTTTGCATGTTCCCAGGTAAGTCCACCTTGGAAATAAACGGCATACGGTGGTTTTACCGGACCATCTGCTGAAAGCTCGATCGAAGATCCCTGTACAAAGGCACCTGCTGCCATGATCACCTGGCTGTCATATCCCGGCATATCCCATGGTTCCGGGTCTACATAGCTGTCAACCGGTGCTGCTGCCTGGATGCCCTTGCAGAATGCGATCAGACCTTCTGGTGTGCCAAGAGTTACCGCCTGGATGATATCCTGACGCGGTTCACTTCCGTTCGGTACGACCGGGAAACCAAGCTTCTCATAGATATTTGCTGCAAAAACTGCTCCTTTGAGTGCACCCTTTGTCACCATCGGTGCAAGGAAAAATCCCTGATAGAAAGAACGGTTTACACCGAGAGACGCACCGACTTCCATTCCAAGTCCCGGACAGGTCATACGGGTAGCAGCGTTTTCTACGCATTCTTTTGTTCCTGCGATGTAACCACCGATCGGTGCCAGACCGCCGCCCGGGTTCTTGATCAGGGAACCGACGATCATGTCTGCTCCGACATCACTCGGCTCGATCGTGTCTACGAATTCTCCGTAGCAGTTATCTACCATACAGATCACATCCGGTTTGATGCTCTTTACAAATGCGATCAGTTCGCCGATCTGCTTTACAGAGTAAGATGGTCTTGTCTGATATCCTTTGGAACGCTGGATCTCTACCAGGCGTGTCTTTTCGTTGATGGCTGCACGGATCGCATCGTAATCAAACGTTCCGTCTTCTTTGAGGTCTACCTGTCTGTAAGTAACGCCATATTCTGCAAGAGAGCCTCTGGACGGACGGATGCCGATGACTTCTTCCAGAGTATCGTATGGCTTGCCGGCAGGAGCCAGAAGTTCATCTCCCGGACGGAGATTTCCAAACAGGGCGATCGCAAGTGCATGTGTTCCGCAGGTGATCTGGGAACGGATCAGGCAGGCCTCTGTATGGAAGGTATCTGCATATACTTTTTCCAGTGTATCACGGCCGAAATCATCGTATCCGTATCCTGAGGAAGACTGGAAACAGTCTGCATTTACTTTGTTTTTCTGCATTGCGAGGAGTACTTTCATCTGATTGTACTCTGCGACTTCATCAAATTTCTGAAAACGTTCTTTTAAAGATGACTCGATCTGCACTCCAAAGTCATATACTTCTGAGGAGATACCAAGCTGTTCATACATTTCTTTCATGGTTTCTTATCATTCCTTTCTGTATTCGTCGTTTATCCAAGAAGGTCCTGTTCTTTCAGGACGCTCATCATGTATTCCAAGATTTCCGCTTCGTTCCAGTGGAACTGTTCTTTGTCCACCCAGATCACATCCTGTTCTCTCCGAAACCAGGTGAGCTGGCGTTTTGCAAAATGTCTCGTATCTCTTTTGAGGATACGCACTGCTTCTTCAAGAGGATATTCTCCTTCCAGATAGGCAAGGATCTCTTTGTAGCCAAGCCCCTGCATGGAGACCATTCCACGGTGGCATCCGCGTTCTCTCAGAGATTTTACTTCTTCGAGAAGTCCCTCCTCCATCATCTGATCCACACGCCTGTCGATCCTCTCATACAGGATCTCCCTCGGTGCGGTCAGGACAAAATATGCCAGATTATATGGTGACGTCTGCTGTTTCTGTTCTTCATTATGTTCTGAGATCGGGGTGCCGTTCTGATGATAAAATTCCAGCGCGCGGATCACACGTTTGACATTGTTTGCGTGGATGTTCTCTGCGCTTTTGGAATCTACTTCGCGAAGTTTCTCGTGGAGATACTCAGCTCCTTTTTCTTTTGCAAACTGCTCCAGTTCCTCCCGGTAAGAAGTTTCCTGTTCTGCCTGTGTGAAATCAATGTCTCTGGTCACTGCCTGAATGTAAAATCCGGTGCCGCCTACCAGGATCGGGATCTTGCCTTTGGCATAGATCTCTTCCAGGGCGGCTTTTGCCAGTTCCTGAAATTTTACGATATGAAATTCTTCTTCCGGTTCCAGGATATCTACAAGGTAATGCGTAACGCCCTGCATCTCCTCCTTACGGATCTTTGCAGAGCCGATATCCATTCCTTTATAGACCTGCATGGAATCTGCCGAGATGATCTCTCCGTTCACTGCTTTTGCAAGGGAGATGGAGAGGCTTGTTTTTCCTACTGCGGTAGGACCTGTCAGCACGATCAATGGCTTTTTCATAACATACTCCTATACGATTCGTTTGAATTTTTTCTCCATCTCTGTCTTTGTCATGGAAATGATGGTTGGCCTTCCATGCGGGCAGTGGTATGGATTTTCAAGTGTCATAAGTTCATCCAAAAGCTTCTCAGCTTCCTCCATCGAAAGGCGGTTGTTTCCCTTGACTGCCGCCTTGCACGCCATCGTGGCGAGCCTGGATGCAAAAATATCCAGTGCATCTTTGCTGTTGTCGCTGTCCAGATGATCCAGCATCTCAAGGAAAAGTTCTTCTTCGGTGAGACCATAAAGATTGGATGGCACAGCACTGATGCAGTATTCACGACCGCCGAAATGCTCGATCTCAAAACCAAACTGTTCAAAGTAATCTTTGTTTGCGTTTAAGATTTCCTCTTCCTGCATATTAAGGGAAACGATCAGCGGCGGTGTCAGGTACTGGGAATCTATGGAATTCTCACGGAATTTCTTTACCAGGCGTTCATAGTAGACTTTTTCGTGGGCTGCATGCTGGTCGATGATGTAGAAATTATCGTCAAATTCTGCCAGCCAGTAGGTATCAAATACCTGACCGATCATCCGAATCCTGTTTCGGGATTCCGGAGCAAGGAGCTTTTCTTCGAAGAGTTCCAGCTGTTTGGGGGCTGGCTCTTTTTGTGGTGCGGGAGATGGTTCTGCTAGAGCAGATGGTGTCTCTGTGCTTGTCTGTTCTGTCTGCGCTTCTGATTCTATTGACGGTACGGGTTTCGTAGCGTCTGATGATTTTTCTGTTACCGGAAGTTCCTGTATTTGTAATTCCTCTGATTTTGCGATTGCTGGTGTCTCCTGCGCCTGCGGTATGGTCGTCGTGGCTGGTGCTGTTTTTTTCGATAGTGTTTCTGCCATTTTTGCCTGCTGCTCCAACTCGACTTTCTTCTTCACCTCATCCAGCTCCTGATTCTTCCTGAGTGTTCCTGCAAACAGATTCTCCTCAGAAGGTGTCAGTGCCGGGGACGGATTTTTTTCTGATAAAATCCCCTCCGTTTTTGCCGGGTGCATCGTCGAATAAGCTGCTGGATTTTCTCGCACCGGCTGCGGTCTGGATATCGGTGTACCGTAGATCTGCTCCCGGCGTTTCTGCTCGAACGGCTCCGGTACCGCAGAAGACTTGACCACATTTTCTTTCCTGGAAGTTTCTTCCTGACCAAGTGTGACCTTCGGTATCATCTCGCGTCTGGTCAGGGCATTTCGCACCGTATCATAGATCGCATCGTAAACTTCCTGTTCCCTCGCAAAACGTACTTCCCTCTTGGCTGGATGGACATTGACATCCAGATCATTCCCCTCCATCTCCATACGCAGAGAAACGAACGGGAATTTATGCTGCATCAGAAAGCCTTTGTACGCGTTCTCAATGGCTTTGGTGATGATATTGTTCTTGACATAACGACCATTGATGTAATAATTCTCAAAAGAACGGTTTCCCCTCGCGATCTCCGGTTTTCCGACAAAGCCGGTGATCTTCATGAACGAATTCTCCTGCTCGACTTCGAGAAGCGCTTTGGCGATATCCCTGCCATACACACTGTAGATCACATCTTTGACACTGTAGTTGCCGGAAGTATGCAGCTTGACCTGTTTATTCTGGATGTATTTAAAAGAGATCTCCGGATGAGAAAGTGCAAGCTGTTCCATCAGGGTATGGATATAATTCGCCTCTGTTGTATCTGATTTCAGGAACTTACTGCGGGCAGGGGTATTATAAAACAGATTCCGTACAAGAAATGTCGTACCCTCCGGTGCACCAAGTTCTTCCAGCGAATGCTCCACGCCGCCTTCGATCACATAACGGTTTCCACTGATGGCAGACGGAGTCTTGGTGATCAGTTCCACCTGTGAAACTGCCGCGATACTGGAAAGAGCCTCTCCTCGGAAACCAAGGGAAGCAATGTGCTCCAGATCCTCAACTTTCTCGATCTTGCTGGTCGCATGACGGAGAAAAGCCAGCGGGATCTGGTCTTCTTCCATACCAGATCCGTTGTCGGTGATGCGGATCAGCTTTTTGCCGCCGTCAGTGATCTCTACTGTAACGGCTGTCGCACCGGCATCAATTGCATTTTCTACCAGCTCCTTCACCACAGAGGACGGGCGTTCCACCACCTCACCTGCTGCGATCTTGTCGATTGTATTCTGATCTAAGACTGCAATTTTTCTCAAAGTTACCTCCCCATTCCGGATAAACAAAGATCCTTTTTACCAGCGGTTTTTGATCTTGTTCTGTAAATTATATAAAATATTCATAGCTTCCATCGGTGTCAGATTCGTCATGTCCAGGTTTTTGATCTCCTCTACGATATCATTATCCTGCACGGTGTCAAAAAGCGACATCTGTGCCATATCTACCTGGTCATAGACGATCTTCTGTTTTTTCTTCGGTGCGGTCAGGTCCTTGACTGCTGCCGTGATATCCGCATCGCTGAGTTCTTCGACGAGTTCTTTTGCACGGTTGATGACAGAATCCGGCACACCGGCAAGCTTCGCTACCTGGATACCATAGCTCTTATCCGCGCCGCCCTTGACAATTTTACGTAAAAATACAATGTCATCGCCTTTTTCCTTGACAGCGATACAGTAGTTATTGACTCCCGGGATTTTGCCTTCCAGTTCGGTCAGCTCATGATAATGCGTTGCAAAAAGTGTCTTGGCTCCACAGAGCTTGGTGTTGCTGATATGCTCGATCACCGCCCATGCGATCGCCAGTCCGTCAAAGGTACTTGTTCCACGTCCGATCTCATCCAGGATCAGAAGGCTTCTGGATGTCGCATTTCGAAGAATATTGGCAACCTCTGTCATCTCCACCATAAAAGTACTCTGTCCGCTTGCCAGGTCATCAGATGCACCGACTCTCGTAAAGATACGATCCACGATTCCGATGTTTGCCTTCTCTGCCGGAACAAAGCTTCCGATCTGTGCCATAAGAACGATGAGGGCCGTCTGACGCATATAGGTAGATTTACCTGCCATATTCGGTCCGGTGATGATGGAGACACGTTTTTTCTGCTTGTCCAGATATGTATCATTGGAGATAAACATATCGTTTTCGATCATCTGCTCTACGACCGGATGACGGCCGCCCTTGATATCCAGGACGCCGCTCTCGTTAATCTTCGGTTTGACAAAGTTATTTTTCTCAGCAACAAGGGCAAGAGAGGCAAAAACATCGAGCGCTGCAACTGCCTTCGCTGTCCGCTGGATACGGACAACCTCCTGTCCGACTTTATCCCTGACATCTGCAAACAGTTCATATTCCAGCGCATACAGGCGGTCCTCCGCGCCGAGGATCAGATCTTCGAGTTCTTTGAGTTCCTGTGTGATATAGCGCTCGGCATTGGTCAGTGTCTGCTTGCGGACATAATTATCCGGAACCTGGTCTTTGAATGAATTCGTTACCTCAAGGGCATATCCAAACACACGGCTGTATTTGATCTTGAGTGTCTTAATCCCGGTACGTTCCTTTTCGCGGGCTTCCAGCTCTGCAAGCCATTTCTTGCCGTCGGTCCTGGAACGGCGGTATTTGTCGACATCTGCATGATAACCTTCCCTGATGATGCCTCCGTCTTTCTGTGCGAGCGGCGGTTCATCCACGATCGCGCGTTTGATCAGATCTGTGACATCCTCAAGCGAGTCCATATCTTCATAGATTTTCTTAAGGACCGGAGCCTCAAATTCCTGAAGGACCTGGCGGATATACGGGATCATTGCCAGTGAAGAAGCAAACGCCACCATATCTCTCGGGTTTGCGGACTGATAACTGATGCGGCTAATCAATCTCTCCAGATCGTAGATCGGATTGAGGTATTCACGGATCTCATCGCGCAGCATCGGCCTCTGGGTCAGTTCTTCCACTGCCTCCAGACGGGCACGGATCTCAGATGCATCGATCAGAGGCTGCTCTACATATCCTCGTAACGTTCTGGCTCCCATTGCGGTCTTTGTCTTATCAAGTACCCAGAGAAGAGATCCTCGTTTCTGTTTCTCACGAAGTGTCTCTACCAGTTCCAGGTTTCTGCGGCTGGAACTGTCGATCAGCATAAATTTATCCGCGGAATACGGACGGATCGATGCCATATGAGATAAGGCTGTCTTCTGTGTCTCATTCAGATACTGAAAAAGTGCTCCTGCTGCGATCACGCCGCTGTCATAATCCTGAATACCAAGTCCTTCCATTGTATTTACATGGAAGTGTTCTCTCAGTGTGCGCTTGCACAGACTGTCATCAAAATACCAGTTATCCAGCGGGAAAATACAGATATGAAGGCGGTCTTTCAGATCTTCTGTATCAATTCCGCTCATAAAAAAAGCGTCATTGCAGATGATTTCCGCAGGGACGAATTTGTTGATCTCATCCAGAAGTTTCTGAGGCTTGTCTACTTCTGTCAGAAAACAGTCACCGGTTGTAATATCTGCGATGGCGCAGCCAAAATGATCCTCCATTGATACAATGGACATCAGATAGTTATTCTTGGACTCATCCAGAGAAGTCGCATCCAAAGTCGTTCCAGGTGTGACAACACGGATAACTTCACGCTTTACCAGACCTTTGGCTTTCTTCGGATCCTCCACCTGCTCACAGATTGCCACCTTATGCCCCTTCTCGATCAGACGCTTGATATAAGTCTCCGCAGCATGAAACGGAATCCCACACATCGGCGCACGCTCCTCAAGCCCGCAGTCCTTACCGGTCAGTGTCAGCTCCAGCTCCTTGGACACCAGCAGCGCATCCTCAAAAAACATCTCATAAAAATCGCCCAGGCGGTAGAACAAAATACAGTCTTTGTAGGTTTCCTTTGTCTTGCAGTATTCCTGCATCATCGGTGATAATACACTAATATTCTCCGGAAACCCAGTGTTTATGCGGCTTTTAGAAGTTCCAGGTGTTGATTTGACCACATTATTACGATAGTTTTTTCCCTCGTTAGTGTTTTTGTCTATACTCAAGTATTTAAACCTCTCTTTAAAATTTTATCTCCATTTGCAAAATCAGGTTTCTGTTCCGTATTTTTGAATATACAGTTCATATTCGTCATCTATATGTTCTTCTTCAATGTGTGTATAATAATTAGTCATTTTTTCATCAGAGTGTCCAGCTATTTTCTTTACTGTGGCGGCATCCATTCCCGATTGAATGCATCTTGTTACAAAAGTATGACGGAAAATATGAGGATGAACATCCATTAAATTCGGGTCTCTGTTCTCTTTTTCTGCCAGAGCAATTTCATGTTTATTAACAATCCCAACAATCCGCCTGCATTCTGTTTGAGCTGATGATGGAAGATAACTTCTTCCTGAAGATGTTGTAAAAATCAGACCGGGATATTTTTTTAAAAGTATATTTGGTTTTCCCCAGTTTTTCCCCAGTTTTTCTTTATCACGATCCTGTTTTTCCTTCCAGCTCATAAAAGCAGCAATCACTGCATCCGTTAATGGAACCTTTCTATTGCTGGCACTTTTCTTTGGTGTTGTAATCTGAATAGTAGAATACCTTTCAGGAAGTTCATTTCCTTTCGAATCATAATATTTTGTAACTCTGTTTAAGGTTTTATATACACGAAGCTTTTCATGCTTAAAGTCAAGATCACACCATTCTAGGGCAAGTGCTTCCCCTATACGTAATCCTGTATGAAGAAGAATAAAAAAGAGTTCATAATACCGGGTATTCTTGCAGCTCTCAAGGAAACGATGAGTGTCATATATACTAAGACATTTTTCATCTTCTTGTTCCTGCATTATCTTCTCATCAGGTATTTCACCCGGTTCTTCTTTAGGCAGTTTAATATCGGCTACGGGATCTATGGGTATCATTTTTCCACCATATGCCTTTTTGAAAAGCTGACGGACTACACTTAATGATTGTATTACCGTTGTACGTGCATATCCTTCTTCTTCGAGTCCCTTTATCATGTCAAGAATATGTGTTGGACGGACCTCTATTAACCTCATGTAACCAATATATTCTCTTACTCGCTCAAAACCATTTACATAGTTACTTAAAGTGGTTGCTTTAACAGAATGCACCACATAAATAAGCATCCATTTTTCATACCACTTTGAAACAGAAATTCTAGGATCATATCCTGCAATTCCGGGGGAACCATTAGCAAGGTAGGCATTTCTTTCTTTTTTTAGATGTTGTAAATTTGTACCATAAATTGAAAACGTTTTTCCTGTACCGCGAACGAAAATTCTGGCCTCATATCGTCCATCTTTTCTTTGATATAATCCTTTTCCTAATTCTTTACCCTTTAAGTTTTTGCCCATAACACCACCATCCTTTCTGATGATAATGCATGGCACTGGATATATATTTTAGCACAACAAAAAAAAGCTTTCAAGACTGCCGATCTATCCATTTTTGAAATTTTTTCTTATCAATCAGCGTTCTGCGCCCAATCCGTACCATGAAACAGTTTTCATTCATCAATGATCTCATTGTTTTCTCAGAAAGTCCTGTAAGCTCACAGGCTTCTTTAACGGATATAAGAATTTTATCGTTGTTTGCTTCCGGCTGTGTTTTTTTTCGCAACATATATAACCGGTCAATATCTGCAGGCAGATGATATTGACCGTTCCTCCTCTCTATAATATAAATTCTAAAAAAGGCTGCCTGCTGGCCTTATAGATTAATCCAATGTTCTACGTTCCTGTTGGCTGACATAATACTCCACTGCTTCCTGTAAACTGCATCCGGCCCTATGGCTTCGACTTATTACACTGCTTTTATTTATTCCTAATTCCTCACAGCATACTTTAAGCGATGGATAAACAGTTCCATGATATTCAAATTCCGGGTTACTTAACATTTTTTTCCTTTTTCTCGTCATAAAATGTGTAAACGATTCTTCAAGAGAACAATTCTTATCTCGTGCTCTTTGTCTCACACATATATCATCAATACCATATTTTTGACAACATGCCCGGAGACTTCGATATTCTATTCCTTTAAATGTAAATTTTTGTATTCTTTCGGCAATCATATCTTTATTTTCAATAAAATGCTCCAATGATTCTTCCATAGTACAATTCAATCTATATTTTCTTGAAGATACACTGTCAGCGTTGACTCCATATTCCAGACAGCATTCTTCCAAAGACCTATAGGTTTTGTCTCTAAAAATAAATACCGACGGCTGTGTTTCCATTCTGGCTTTCTTTATGAAATGATCCAAAGATTCTTCAATGCTGCATTCTGTTGTTTTGGCACGGTTACGCACACTGGAAGCATTAACGCCGTATTCAGCACAACATGCTGAAACACTTTTATACCTTTTCCCTTTATAAAAGAATTGCATTTTCGGTGTTTCTGTTTCCTTTTTTTGAATATAATATTTCACAGCTTCTTCCCATGTACACTTTTTTCGCCAAGCTCTACTGCGTACACTAGATTCATTAATTCCATAGAATTCACAACATTGTCCAAGTGAGATATATTTATTTCCCTCATAAAAAAAAGCCTCTTTCGCACGATGCCTTTCTTTAGACATCACCTGATTTTCAGGAATTTCTTCTTTTTTCGTTACTTCTTTTGGCATACAACCTTCCATATGAGAGATAATTTCTTCCATAACATCCGCGTGAGGACGTTTCGCTTTAAATACTGCTGAACTTACTGACTTTGGCTTTAATCCATACGCAAGACAACGTTCCGTAAAATTTTTGTATTCTTTTCCACGGAATTCAAAGGCTCTTTTCTCTTTAGATTTGATATAATGTGTAATCGCACGTGTAGAAGAAACCCCATTTTTTTCCATATACAAACGTACTGATATAGGATTTATCTCCAGGTCTTCACAACATTGAGGCAGTGATGGGTATTTCACACCATGATATGTGATTTCATGTGCCTTTTTCCATTCTATTGCCCGTTCAATCGCTTCCTGTGGTGTGCATTTTCGATTCCACATATCGGTCTTGACAGAATCTTCGTTTAAATCATAAAATTCGCAGCAGGTCTTAATGCTGGCCCATTTTCGATTTCGGAATATGATCTCTTTACTTTTTTTCAATTCAATAAAATGTGTAATCGCTTCTTCAGTTCTACATTTATATTGATTCTGATATGCCATTACACTACGGTAACATATTCCATAAAAATCACAGCATTTATGCTTACTTTCAAAAGTTCTGCCATTGTACACAAATTTGAATTTCTCCATGTAATTTGATCTGATTTTACGTGGCATAAAAACTTCTTTCCTCCTTTTATCGTGATTGGATCTGATACATGTCAAAACATTTTGCCAAACAAAAAAAGACACTCCAAGAGTCCATTTTACTCTTTTTGTGTCTTTATCGGTTGATCCGCAGACGCGGTATAAAGTATAAAATTCTGACCTCGTATCAGAATAAAATTTGTGCAATCTGCCTTGCAAAATGTTCAATTTTATCGTATCATTCCAGATACTTAATGTCAATTTCACTACAGGCTTTAAACAGTAGCAGCTGGGTAGTATTTTACTCGTATTCCTGCGAATACATGCATAAACTGTTGCATACATGCAAATGCCCCTCCGGTCTTTTCACCGGAAAAGGGCACTTACAGAAGGCTTTTTGTATTCATGTCATACAAAAAATCACATAAATCAAGATTGGAAATGAAACAAACATAAGCCCAAAATCAACAAAGATCAATATCAGCCAAAGCAACTTTAATTTTTCCTCCAAATCTCATCCTCCGTTTCGAGTATATTTAAGGAATTCCATAAAATCCCTTATACTTAAATAAAAGAGAATTTCAGAGCTGTTTCTGTAAATATCCCCAAATTTTCATAGGAATTTCATTTTACTGTTAAAGTTACTTTTGTGATATATCAATCTGCTATTATGCGGCCTGTTCTTCCAGTTCTCGATTCCCAGCCTCCATTAAATCTTCCTCCAGAATTTCAGCAAGCAATTTGTTGCAATACCCAACACCGTTTACACGAACGCCTTTGCTGCGGAGCTCGTCAATCTCTTTTTTCCTGAGACTCTGACTTTTTACAGCCAGTTTATAATCTTCTTTTGCTAGTTTCTTTTTTAATTGTTTCTGCCATTTTACAAGAAAATCCCTTGCAAGCTCAATATCTTCATTCTGCTGGTTATAAAAAGTACGTGTCTGCCTTATGGTCCCATCCGGTTCCACTTCAAGCGTATAGTACGCCTCCGTTGGTTGTTCTGCCTTTCTCAAAAACAGGATATAGGATTCCTGCTGGCTCATTCGTTCATAATAGGTTTCTGTATTATTTACGCAGTGATGCATCAGTTTTGCTTCATACAAAATGTCATCCACTTTTTCCGGCACAACGATCTGATACTCTTTGTCCGCATATTCATATTTTTTCAAATCCCTGCATATACGATTCAGACCCGGATACTTCTTTTCCAGCTCTCCGGCTCTTAAAATCAAATCTTTTGCTTCTATCTCTTTTATCATTTCATTATGTCTCTGCATGAGCTTTCGTGCACGGTAGATAACAGAATCCTGCACATTCACTCCGACCCGAATTGCCATATTAAGATAATCCTTCCATGTTTTGATCAGGTCTTTCACGGATTCCCCACTTTCTGCTGCCTGCTTTTCCAGATAATTTTTGATCTGTAAAGGGGCCATACGATCCATAATGAACATAAGATCCGCTGGTTTAAGCTTTTCCCGGCACATCCACGAAATCACATCGTCACGGATCAACTTGTTTTGGGCTTTTTCAAGTAATAGCCATTGAAGAAAAATCTCTCCCCCATTGTTTGTACGCAGCCTTTTTAAGCGGAACCTGTCAATTCCCAGTGCTTTTCCAAGGTCTCCGGAATCTTCACAATAGATCTGTGCTTTATTATCCATAATGTCCTCTGCCAGATGATAAAGTCCTGCTTTAATGAGCCGTTCCAGGTAGGGCCTTTCTCTAACCATTTCAAAAAAACTTACCGGATCTAAAAACCTTTTGGCTTTTGCATATTCGTAGAATCCTGTCCTACGGAATGTCCTGTTTTTAATGCCATACAGTGATTTTCCATAAATATTTCCCATATTATATTTTTCATATGTCATATAGCCACCGTAACCTGGATACAGTGGAACCTGTAATTTACCCTGGATCCATCGGTTTTCTTTTGTCCAATGATGACGGCCGAAATAATATTCTTTCGTATTTAATTCTTCATCATACAGGATTCTCCGGCGCTCAAAGAAAGAATATACTGGTTTTTTATATGAGCTGCTTACTATGAGCATCTGAAGCTGGAATTCTCTCAAAACAAACTCATTATTTCCACAGGTCTGAAGCAGGTATGCAGTCTCTTTTTGGGTTTCTATATTTTTGGCCCGGCCTAATGCTTTATATTGAATCTGATGTCTGCATTTTGGGCAATGCCCCACTGTATTATGGTGAGGATGGCTGATTGGAACTTCGCTTTCACACCAACTACAATATCCTGTCTGATCTTTCCTGCGGCTGTAATGATAAAAAATAAAATTCTGGGTAATTCCAACTTTTTTCTGCCATCTCAGCCAGTCTTTCGGAATTTTTGGAAGTCTATCCATACACTGATCCCAGCTTGTCAGAATTTTTTCATATTTCATTCCCAGTCTCCGGTGTCTCTGCTCACGTTGATATACATACAGTGCATAAAAAGCATCGTCATATTCACTTTCAAGATACTTTTGGATCAACGCTGTATCTGCCTCTTTCATATAAGAATTTTCCTGATATAACCATTTGGAGAAAATGGTCTTATCCAGCATACTATCTGACCATTTCTTTGTCCGGTAATCATACCCTTTAAAAACATCGTTCTTTTTATCAATATATAATGTATATACAGGTTTCCGACACTCCATGGAAAGATATTCTGCCAGATAAAATGCTACTTTTAAAATATTGTTTTCTACTTCTGCACGTAAATATAGCCCCCTCTGATAAGTCAGCTGCTCCGTATAGTATCCTTTATCTCTTACCGGCACATCTTCTTTTGCAAGTTTTATCAGTTCATCCGTAGCTTCCAGCAATTTCATGTTATGCAATTCTTTTTTATTCATTTCCGTCCTCTCCTTCATTTTCTGCTGCATATAATGTCATTTTCTCTTTTCTGCTCAAATGCAGCAGGGGAACTCCCTGCCGCATCCACTTTATCCTTTTATTTACGCCGCTATTTCAGTAGGGCTTTCTTCGTTTTCTGCCGATTCCATTGGTAGGTCCATTAAGTCTTTCTCTAAAAGATCAGCCAGAAGTTCCCCAGCAAATGTTCCGCCATGGACAACTACATGCTTATCACGTATCTCCTGATAGTTCTGCTGCCTGAGCTTCCTGCTTTCTTCTGTGCTCTTACGATCTTTTTGGGTTAATCGTTTCTGAATTTCCTTCTGCCACAATGTTAAAAAAGAAGTCACCTTATCAATGTCCTTATTTTGACGATTAAATTCCGCACGTTTTTGCCGGATAGTTCCATCTGGTTCAACTTCCAGTGTATAAAACGGTACTTTCGGATTCTCTTTTTCCCGCAAAAACAGGATATAGCTTTCCTTTGAAACGATCCGGTCAAAATAAGTATCCGTCTTATTTACACAGTGATGAAGCGTATCACCTTCATATAGAATGTCATCGATACTCTTTGGCGCAATAACCTGATATTCACCGTCACTGAACTCATATTTTTCTTTCAAATCAATGAGATGTTTCTGAAATCCGACATACTTTTCTTCCAGCTCCCTGCGTCGGATTCCGCGTTTCATTTCTTCTATCTTCAAAACCGCCTCTTTATGGCGCAGTTGAAGATCTCTGGTACGGTAAATAATGGAATCATGTATATCCATTCCCAGTCTTTTTGCCATAGAAAGATAATCGTTCCACACCTGCAGCACATGGCTGATATCATCCCCGGATTTTTCTGATTGTTTCACAAGATAATGTCGAATCTGGCAGATGCTCATCTGATCCAGAACAAACTTCAGGTCGTTTGGTTCAAATCCTTCTTTTACCATCCAGCATATTTCTTCATCCCCGATTGTTTTTCCTGTACTCTTTTCAAGTTGCAGCCATTTAAGTTCTTTTACCCCGCCATTCATATCTCGGAGTCTTCGAAACTCTTTCTTATCTACGGACAGGAATTCTGTTGGTTTTCTGCCTTTTCTTTTTATTGCATCTGCTGCCCTGTGGTCCAGTACATCATCAACTAACTGGAAAAGCCCCGCTTTTACAATCTGTTCCAGTACCGGATACGTCTTCCATAGGTAAAGATATTTTCCAGGATCTATCTTTTTCTGACCAAGGGCGTACTCACGCAGACCTGTTTCTTTTAATTCATGCCTGGACAGATCCGACAGGGTATATGGATAAACCATTCCTTTATATTGACTGTCACAGCAAGTATAATACCAAGAACTTCTACACGAAATCCAACGCATTTCCCGTTGTTTGAACAGATCATAAACGAAATTGGAAATTTCCTTTCCATTTGCAGAGAAGATTCTTCTTTGCTCTTCATGGCAGGTAGTTTCGCAATCTGTATAGCCGCCCTTTTTATACCACGTTCTGGCATAAAAGATCCGGAGCACAAAACCAGAAGTCTTGCGTCTCCTCTGGATAAGATAGACTCTGTACCACTTTGTACAAAATCTTCCAGACTTTCCCACAGAACGAAAAGTAATTGGTTGTCCACACACATTGCACTGTCCTTTCTGGTTATATTTGGGTGAGCGGATTGGAACATGTTTTTTGCAATATGTACAATATCCTTCTGTAGCACCATTTTTCTGATACTTGTAGAAGATATAGTGTTCCGTAATTCCATATTTTGAAACCCATCCGATCCAGTTCTTAGGCAGTCCAGATACAGTTTTCATCACCTGGTCCCATGAATCTGTAAGTTTTTTATCATGACGTATCCTTTGTTCTTTACGGATATTCGCCTGAAACTCTTCCAGTGACCGGATTGCAGGCTGCATTGTCTTTAAATATTTTTGGATGACCTTTGTATCACAGTCATTTACATAGATGTTGCCAAGATTAATCCTTACATCCCATAAGATACTTTCAAGAAGTGCCTTTTTCCATTTTTTTAATTTTTCATCATAGGTTATAAACCGTCTCTCTTTTCTGCTGATAAACAGACGGTACCTTGGAAAGTTTATATTCTCCTCAATATCCGTTACGGCAAACAGATACACTTTTAAAATTCCTTTTTCTACTGCTGCCCGACAATACATCCGATATTTTCCGGGTTCACCCCTTTGATTCTCCAGTGTACTCAAAGATATTTCCGTTTTCTTTGCATCGGCGATATGTCTGTTCATCACTTTTAATGGTTTTAATTCCATCAACCCCTTTTTTCTCATAACTCCACCAGCTTTCCAGTCACATCAATCCATGCTTCCTCCGGATATTTCTGACCATCGATACAGATGACCCCAATTTCCAGGATCTGGCTGTTGCCAGGCTGCTCCTTTAAAAGTAACAGTAAATCGCCCTTTTGTCCTTTGGCTTTGGGGGCTTTTCCACGTACAATACAAAATCCGTTGCAGCTGGTCCCGCTTTCTTTTGCAACATGGGAGTTCCATTTTCGGTTTGGATATTTCGCCATGTAAGCAGCTCCATGTAATAACAGGCTTCTCAATTCAATTTTCTTTAATAGGCGCATCTTTGTGCAGGAGATTTTTGAATCTTCTCCATCTTCATCCAAATCCCCTGATGCATCTACTATGTAATACACGGAATTTTTCCAATTCGGATAATAGCAGAGACAATCCAGTGGGTTTTCTGCACAATGAAATCCATTTTGTCTACAGTTTGCTTTTTCCGTTTCATTTATGCCATACTCCTGAAACTGAAAGCCCCGACATTTCAAATCCTTTTGAAATCCTTTATATGCGATCATATCCTTCTCCTTTAACTCTCTTTCTGCTGCATCATGTCAAACAAGGACATCTGCCCGGAATCTTTTGATTTTTTCTTGCTAATATACTTTTCTTCCTGCTCCGCTGCTTCTTTGGGATGCACCTCGGAATCTTTCTTTGTCCCCTGGTTTTTCGGTATTGTTTTCGTTCTCTTATTTACCGAATCCCATTCCTTTTGAATCTTTTTCTTTTCTTCCTGCTCTTTTTCTGCTATTTCTTTTTCATCATCTTTCGCATAATATTCAAGTACCCAAGGAAAAACCTGGTCGCCGGAGAGTGCCAGGCCTGTATTGGCTCGAATGCCGTTCTCTCCCTTTTTTTTCGCTCCCTCCAGTGCAATGTTGTAGGCTTTTTGCGTCACGTAATCCAAACATCTCTGAAGCATCTTATGTTTTTTTAACACCTGTGCATCTAAAGCAGAATCCGTTTTGGCAAGATTTACGAGATACTGTCCTATGATGTCTGCAAAGCCTGCATCCTTTAAGGCAAACATTTCTGCACGCAGTTTTTCAGACGCATTCGCAAACGTTCTTTCCTCAATCGGTATATCAACCAGCCGGTAGCGGCTGCCCTGAATAAATTCCTCTGTCTGTTTTTTGGAAACTGCATGTGCTTTGGCAAGTTCCCGCACACCATCCATATTCCCGCTCTGGCGGTAATACAATGCTGCTGTATTTAATTCTTCTGCAGTTTTTATGATCTCATTTAACATAATCGATCCCTTCTTTCCTGATAAAAACATGAGGCAGAAGAAAAAATCTCCTGCCTCTGCCTGCTTTTTATGCCGCATTCATTTTCTGTTCAGCCGCTTCCATTTCTTTTTCTACTTCCAATGCAATCCTGCGTCTCTCTGCATCATCAGAATCTAAAAGGCTGATCATTTCCAGTACAATACGGCGAACCCATTCATTTTCCTCCCATCCTGCACAGATCTGACGGGCTTTTTCCGTCAGTTCCTTCCAATCAGCATCTTCCAGATCCCTGCCACGATATTCTTTATAGAAAGAATAGATTTCTTTCATGGCTTTCGGTGCCTGAATCTTTGCCGCTTCATCCAAATTGGAGAGGAGTCCCATCAGCATGGGATGGTTTTTATATTTTTCAATCAAAGGACGGATACCGGTCTGAATTTTACCCGTATAAAGTCCTAAAAAATCATTAAATATTCCTGCAATCAATTTCTGATCTGTCATTCGTTTCCTTCCTTTCTGTTAATTTTCTTACTCTGCGCCTGACCGTAGATGGAAAACACTGAAATGCTTCCGATACTGCATCCTGGCTGTATCCCTGATCAAGAAGAGCCTTCATAGCCGCTGCCATTTCTGATTCCTTGAGCTTTTTTATGGACGGTTTCCGAACTTTCTTTTTCAGGATTTTCCGGCAAAGCGGATGATCTGGTCCGTATTCGTACATTGTGCTGGCTTCCGCTGCATTCAAATTGCACAGGATTGCAATCAGCAGACAGTAATATCCCTTATATTCGTCGTCTTTCATGCCGCACCACCTTTATTGCCTGGTTTTCAAATGTACCTCTTTACCCTAATCTGCTTTAAATTCTTTTTGATCAAGACCATTTTCGAGCAGATATCTTTCCGTACCTTCTGGATCGAGCTGTGCAAGTCGTGCAAGATTAAACTCTGCAACATAATAGCTGCCATAATTGATTTTCCTCTTACCTACAACTTTTCCGAGTTTATACTTCTCAATAAACGCAACCTTTGCTTTTGCTCCGCAATCCGAGATTATTGCCTGCCCCGGTCTTAGGAATCCCATAACTCCAATTGTAAGGTCTCCGAATAATTCCAGCTTTTTCTCACATTCCTTTTGCTTTTGCCATAATCCGACATACAGGGATCCGTTGTAGTACATATTCACTCTGACATATAATTCCTCATGTCCACATTCCCAGTCATATCCCAATGGTTTTTCATCTTTTCGAATGCATATATCCTGTCCCATATTCTGCCTCCTTTTTTGATTTTCCTGTTCATCTTTTATGGATTATTTTATATTTCCTCCCTTCCTGTTTTTTGTACACCCCACATTTCGTTTTTGGGCAACAAAAAAAGACACCAAAAATCTTCTTTTGATTTTTGATGTCTTCCTATTGATAAAAGGCCTTCGCCTAAATGTTGCTCCCGGAACAGCATATCCGGAACAAAAAACTTTACTGCGTGGCAAACCATGCATAAAAAATAATCCATTTATATGGTAACACAATATATTGAATTCGTCAATAAAATACAGCGCATAGAATGCTATATCTTGTTATTCTGCCATTTTTCAAGTACGCTTACCATTTTTACTTCTCTGTCATTTCTACGTTCATCAGGAAAATTTCCAAGGAGTCATATATTGAAATATACTATAAAAAATAGTAGAATTTTTCTCTCTCGCACAAGATGAATAGAAGCCCGTTAAGGGATAGGAAAACGCCGAAAACCCGCATGAACACTCAATGTCATTAACTTAAAAGCAGAAG
>NZ_FR886746.1:830-1095 GCF_000436615.1 Blautia sp. CAG:237 | reverse complement strand
AACCATCCGTTATGCAGGAGGAACTTTTTTACAGAAATACATCTTATATCGTGCAGATCCCGGAAAATTTTTACCAGACATGTATTGAAGAGGAAGAACCTCTCTCCGTCACCAAAGTCCCTGGTTCTTATACCTCTTTTTACGTAGATCAGCAGATCAGTACATGGATCAATTCCATACGTACTTATACAGCCGCAGGTTTTTCCCTTAAGGAAGCCATGGATGCATCCATGGAATTGCCTGCCTCGGAAGTAACTATGTACAA
>NZ_FR886746.1:0-808 GCF_000436615.1 Blautia sp. CAG:237 | reverse complement strand
TCGGAAGTAACTATGTACAAAGGTACGGAAAATAATCTTGAAACACCACCTTATATTTACTATTTCCGCTATGTTCCTTATCTGTTTCTTGCTGTGCTCAGTTATTCCATGGGGTATGTTCTCCTGGCTTTTCAGAAAGAAGATATCCTGAAACGAATGCGCGCCTCAGCAGTCTCGCTGCGTCGTCAGAATATGGAAGGACTGCTCGCAATGTTTATGCTCGGAGCTGTACTCTGGCTGATCTCAGTCGCAGGTGTCTGTGTCCTTTTTGATAAGGAGTTCCTTACTTCTCCTCTGATCGGATACTATATTCTGAATACGGCACTGATGCTTGGTATTGCACTTTCGCTCTCCTATCTTGTGGGGATTTTTGTCAAAAACAGCAATATGCTGAATGGAATCTCCAACCTGCTTTCACTGGGAATGTGCTTTCTGTGCGGAGCATTTGTCCCAATGAGTATTATGAACAAAAGCGTCCTTAAGATTGCTCAGTTTCTGCCGGTCTACTGGTATGAATCTATAAATGAAACACTTGCACAATACAAAACCCTGCCCGTTCCTGTTGCAGAAGAAATCTGGAAATCCATGGGAATCGAAGCTATGTTTATTGCTGCCTTTGTATTTATGATTCTGGCGATTTCGAAGTATAAACAGCAGGGCTGATATTTTCTCCTCAATTTAAAAAAAGCCCCGTGGCTGGCTGAATTTGTTTATCAACTGTTCAGTCAGCTACAGGGCTTGTGCATTAAAAGAAAATTCCAACCTGTTCCAGAAAATGTTCCGGATCCTCTACCTGTGGAAAATGTTT